>JAZGDW010000244.1:0-11199 GCA_036478295.1 Candidatus Krumholzibacteriia bacterium | reverse complement strand
CTCGTTATCGCCGAGGACGTGGAGGGTGAGGCGCTCGCCACGCTCGTCGTGAACAAGCTTCGTGGCATCCTGCAGGTCGCGGCGGTGAAGGCGCCCGGCTTCGGCGACCGGCGCAAGGCCATGCTCGATGACGTCGCCGTCCTCACCGGTGGTCGCGTGATCAGCGAGGATGCTGGTTTCAAGCTCGAAAACGTGACGGTGGCCGACCTGGGACGCGCCAAGCGCCTGACCATCACCAAGGATGATACGACCATCGTCGAGGGTAGTGGAAAGGCCGCGGACATCAAGTCGCGCATCGGACAGATCCGGCGCCAAATCGATGACACGACGTCCGAGTACGACAAGGAGAAACTTCAGGAACGGCTGGCCAAGATGGCCGGTGGCGTCGCGGTGATCAATGTCGGTGCGGCGACCGAAATTGAAATGAAGGAAAAAAAGGCACGCGTCGAGGACGCCCTGGCTGCCACCCGTGCCGCAGTGGAAGAGGGAGTGGTCCCGGGCGGCGGCATCACGCTGCTGCGCGCGACCAAGGCGCTCAGCAAGCTCGAGTTGACGGGTGACGAAGCCGTCGGCCGGGACATGGTGCTCCGCGCGCTGGAAGAGCCGGTCCGGCAGATCGCAGCGAACGCTGGAGCCGAGGGCTCGCTGGTCGTGGAACGCATCCTCAAGGGGCCCATCGACGTCGGCTTCGACGCGGCGACAGGAGAGTACGTCGAGATGGTCGCTGCGGGTATCGTCGATCCGACGAAGGTGGCGCGCTCTGCCCTGCAGAACGCGTGCAGTGTGGCCTCGCTGCTCCTGACCACCGAGGCGGTTGTGACCGACATTCCGGAAGATGAAAAGCCGGCCGCCATGCCTCCGGGTGGAGCGGGAATGGGAGGCATGTACTAGAGCACGCGCTGCCTGTCAGCGTCAGCAAAATACGCCGCGGAGGGGGTGCTGCCTCCCCGCGGCGTACCCATTTACAGCCAAAAAAAGGCTTGAAATTAGGGGTATATACGTCTATTTTTTTGTAGAAACCCCACCCATTGAGATATTCTGAATTGTATTCGTTGTTTCGTATTTGTCTTAGCCCGTTTGAGCCGATCGCTGGCGCGGCACGGTGCTGGAGGTAGCGTTGAGAATCAGAGGGTCCAAGAGATTATTGGGATGCGTACTGGCGGCGGGAGCGCTGGCTCTTACATCGCTTTTCGTGGGTTGTGGGGATGATGAAACCGGCGGAGGAGTCTCCGGGCCCGAGGCAACGGCCATCACGGTGGACGGGATCGTCTTCAACCCCAAGTCCCCAATGCCGGGCGACACGATGACGGCGACCGCCGTGGTGATGTCGGGGTCGTTGAACGTCGGCGACTTCGTGAGATTTCAGTGGTCGGACGACATCGGCGGTTTCCTCGAAACCAACAAGACCTCAGTGCGGTGGGTGGCGCCGGATACAATTTCGGGCACGGTGTTCACCCTCAGGGTTCGGGCGTCCAACAGTATTTCGAGCGCGACGGGTAGTGAACCGGTGATGGTCAACCGGCTCACGACGATCGTCGAATCCCACGCGGGGGAGGTTCACGCGACCGCATCCGGAGCGGTCTATTATTTGAGTTCGCAGTTCGGCCCGACCAGCCCCTCGTTCGGCGACTTCGAAATCAAGTTGAAAGACGCCACCGGCGTTGTCGCGGTCAACACTCGCTTCGGTACCGAGTACAAATTCAACCGGACGCTCACGCAGGCCGTTCATGTCGAAACCGGAGCCGGTTTTGGCCAGGACCGACTCAAGCAGATATTTGTAGATGATCTCGTCACCGGCGCTGCCACGGCGCTTCCGGTCGTCCCGATCATTCTGCGGCGGCCGCAGTTTACAGAGCCGGACTTTTCTCCCGATGGAAGCATGATTGCTTACCAGGCATTCCTGCCCGATGGAGAAAAACCGCCGAGCCAGGGTGGCGTGGATACGTTCGAGGTATTCGTCTACGACATTGACGGCGGGGCGGCCTCGAGGATTACAACGAACAGGGTGAGCTTCCACCCCTCGTTCAGTAGCGACGGTAATCATCTGGTCTTTATGGTGGACACGACAGCGGCGGGTAGCGGCGAGTGGGAACTGTATTCGCTCCCGGTTCTGGGCGGGGTGGTCAGTCCCGACACGATCAGCCCGTTGACGAAGCTCACTGCCACCACCGGCTCTCTGGGCAGCGGGTTTCCGCCTTCCATCGGGCTGCGGGCGTGGAACAACGACCCCGCGGACCCGGTTCTGGCGATCATCGACAACAAAGACAAGCTCAACCTGGTGCGTACGGATGGGTCGGGGAGCGTGGTCGTTAGCATTGCGGACAAGGTGAGTGATTTCGCGTGGGCGAGGGCTGGAGACCAGTTGGCGATGACGGCCGGAGATGGTATTTATGTCGTGTCGGTGAACGCCAGCGCGCAACGTGTTCACACCCTTCCCCTGGGAGACAAGGTGTCGGGGTTGTCGTGGCCGGCCAATGACGAATACCTGATCTATAACCTGACCCGCGGCGTGAGTTCCTGGTACGAGCTGATCGATATAATGGGGAACACGGGGCTGCAGGGGCCGATCCGGATTTCCGGCGCCACCCCGACCGGCAATGTCGTCGATTTCAACAGTGTGATGGTGACGCGGCCGGCCTGGTTCTCGAACGCTCCGACGGCCTTGTTGCTGTTTTTCAACGAGACTTCCCCCCGGCTAGCAACTGTCGATTTGTCGGGGTTGACGCCCTGATCGGTTGTTGATGAAGGCTTCCCGACTTCTCTCACTTCCACCGTATCTCTTCGAGGAACTGGAGAATCGTTATAAGCAGGCCGTGGGTCAGGGGCGCGATGTCATTGATTTGAGTATCGGCGATCCCGACCTGCTGCCACCCGATTCGCTGCGGACCGCGTTAAAGGATGCGGTGGACAGCGACCGTCACCACCGTTATCCGCCCCAGCGCGGAGACCTGAATCTCAAAACATCCATACGTAATTACCTGGGGCGCCGTTGTGGCGTCAGGCCCCGCGACGACGAGATCCTCGTGCTCGGCGGCTCGAAGGAGGGAATCGCGCATCTGCCGTGGGCGGTGTGCAACCCGGGTGATCTCGCCCTGCTTCCGGATCCGGGGTACCCGGTCTATTATTCGGCGACCACGTTCGCCGGCTGCCGTGTCTCGACCATGCCGCTCCTGCGTTCGAATGGCTTTCTCCCCGATCTGGACGGGCTTTCCAGGCGCGAACGGGTAAGCGCGCGTATCTGTATGCTCAATTATCCCAACAATCCGACGAGTGCTACGGCGGACGACAGCCTGTTCGCCAGTGCTCTGCGGTTCGCCGGGGACAGCGGGACCATCGTGGTAAACGACGCGGCGTACGCGGACGTGTATTTCGACGGCGCGGCGCCGCCGCTGTTATGCGCCCAGCCTGAGGCGCTCTCGCATTCGATGATCGAGCTGTTCTCGTTTTCGAAGTCGTACAGCATCACCGGCTGGCGAATCGGGTTCGCCGTTGGTCATCCTGATCTCATCGAAGCGCTTGCACACCTGAAGGCCAACGTCGACTCCGGCGTGTTTGGGGCCGTGCAGGAGGCTGTGGCAAAGACACTCGACGGCGATGGTGACCGCTACGTGGAGACGATGCGGGAGCAGTACCAGCAACGACGGGATGTCGCTGTGGCGGGCCTAACGAGGCTCGGCTTCCATTGTCTTCCGGCTTGTGCTACCTTTTACATCTGGGTGGAGGTTCCGTCGCCCCGGCGCTCGATGGAGTACGCGTTGCACCTGCTGGAGAAGGCCGATGTGCTCGTGACTCCCGGCATCGGGTTTGGCGAGGGCGGGGAGGGATTCTTTCGCATTGCCCTCACCCAGCCGGTGGAGAAGCTAGACGAGGCGTTCGATCGCGTCTCCCGTGTCTGATTCTCGATCCGCAGAAATGGGGGATCATGAGCAGCGATATCATACGGCTGAATAACCTTACCATATTCGGCCACTACGGCGTGTCTCCGGCTGAGCGTGAAGTCGGGCAGAAAATCGAGCTGGACATCGAGTTGCATGCGGACTTGGGAGCGGCGTGCCAGAGCGATTCGCTGAAGGATACGATCAACTACGAGTCGGTTTATGCGAAGGTGATCGAGGTGGTGTCGGAGCACAAGCACCGCCTGTTGGAATCGCTGGGTGAGGATATTACAGAATGCCTGCTGCAGAACTTCCCCGTTTCAAGAATCACCATCCGCCTGCGCAAGCTCAACCTTCCATTTCCGAACAACTTGTCACATGTCGAAGTATGTCTGACCAGAGACGCGAAGATCTGATGGATTTTCCGGCTTATGTGGCCCTTGGTTCGAACGTCGGCGACCGCGAAACAATGGTACTGCGGGCTGCAAGGGCGCTGGAGAGAGAGGGCGTCGCGCAGCTCTTGGCTTTGAGTTCACTCTACGAGACGGAGCCGATCGCGTGTGAGCCGATGGACGATTTCGTGAACATGGTGGTCCAAGTTCGACCTTTACTTTGGCCGGAGGATTTGCTAAAGCGGATACAGGTGCTGGAGAAGCAGTTGGGCCGCTGCGGTGGGCACAACGAGCCCAGAACGGTCGATGTCGACATCGTGGCGATGGGTAATCGTGTGCTGGACACCCCACACCTGAGGATCCCGCACCCCAGGTACGCGACGCGCGCCTTCGTGCTGGTGCCACTGCAGGAAATCGCCCCGGGCTTCACCTGCCCCGTGACGGGACGGGCCGTGTCGGAGATGATCGGGGCCCTTCCCGAGCGACAGCGGGTCACCCGGATCAGCGGTCGGAGCGTCGTCTACCAGTAGCCTCTCTACAAGGTCACGAATCATGTATAATAAGTACAGGCAGAAACTCGCGGACAGCGGCGTTTCGATAATCGCCGTGGACGGGAGCATCGGCGTCGGCAAGACTTCGTTGGGGAGGTTGCTAGCGCGTCACCTGGGCGGTCGGTTGATCGAGGAGAAGGTCGACGACAACCCGTTTCTCGAGCGCTTTTACGAGGACATGGGGGCGTACGCCTTCCAGACCCAGCTGGTATTCCTCATGAACCGGTACAAGGAGCAGTTGTCGCTGGGACAGAGAGGGCTTTTCGAGTCACTGACCATAATCGATTACATTTTCGCGCGCGACAGGATCTTTGCCAACGTGAACCTGAGTGATGACGAGTTGGGCTTGTACAACCGTATCGCGTCCGAACTCGAAAAAAAACTCGTGAGGCCGGACGTCGTCATCTACCTGCAGGCCGCGAGCGGCGTACTCTACGATCGGATTCAACTGCGCGGCAAGCCCGTTGAGAGGAGCATTTCGAAGGACTACCTGGAAACACTGAATCAGGCGTTCAATCATTTCTTTTTCAATTATTCGGAAACCCCCCTGCTGGTCGTGAATACGGATTCCATGGACTTTGTCAACAATGAGGAGCACTTCGAGGATCTCGTGGCGAGGATTGCCGAACCGGTAAAGGGGACGGAGCTTTACGTACCCACATGGGAGACGTGATGGGCAGGCGCAACAAGATAACCGTGCGAACAATTGTGGACATGAAGGCGGCCGGCGAGAAGGTCGTGATGTTGACCGCGTACGATTACCAGACGGCGGTGCTCGAGGACCGCGCCGGTGTCGAGATTATTCTGGTCGGTGACAGTCTGGGCATGGTGGTGCTCGGGTACGAGAATACGCTGCCGGTCACGCTGGAAGAAATCATCCACCATCTCAAAGCCGTCAGCCGCGCCAGGCCGCGGGCGCTGCTGGTAGGCGACCTTCCCTTCATGAGCTACCAGGCCAGTGTCGAGGACGCAGTGAGAAACGCGGGACGGATGCTCAAAGAGGGCGGAGCCGAAGCGGTGAAACTGGAGGGCGGGCGCCGATTGGGCACCTTCATCCAGGCAATCCTCGACGCGGACATCCCCGTGATGGGACATCTCGGCCTCACACCTCAGTCGCTCCACCGCCTGGGTGGCTACCGCGTGCAGGGCAAGGATCCCGAGAGCGCGGAGAAGCTAATGGATGACGCGAAATTCCTCGAGGAGATAGGGTGTTTCAGCATCGTGCTCGAAGGGATCCCCCTGGACCTGGCCGGTAAGATTACTGATTCCCTGAAGATCCCCACCATCGGCATTGGGGCGGGCTGCCGCTGTGACGGTCAAGTACTGGTCGTCAACGATCTCCTTGGCGTCATGGAAGACTTTTCACCCCGATTCGTAAAGCACTACGCCGAATTAGGGCGTGACATGAGCCGGGCGTTTGCTGAATTCGTGGACGACGTGAAGGCGGGGAAGTTCCCCGACAGCGAACACAGCTACTCTTGACCCGCCGTTCGACAAGACTCCATGGAAACGATTCGTACGAACCAGCCGCTGCGCGGGACCATCAGGCGTTCGAAGGCTCAAGGCAAGTCCGTTGTCCTCGTCCCTACTATGGGCGCGCTGCACGACGGGCACCGAGCGTGCATAGAACTGGGCCGGAAACACGGCGACGTACTGGTCGTGTCGATTTTTGTCAATCCCACACAGTTCGGTCCCGGTGAGGACTTCGAGAGCTACCGGGTGACCCTCGAGGACGACTTTTCGCTGTGCCGGCAACTGGGCTGCGACATCGTGTTCGCCCCGCAGGTGCACGACATGTATCCCGAAGAACACGTTTTATGGGTGCAGCCGGGAGATCTCGCTGAACCGCTGTGCGGGGCGACGAGGGAAGGACATTTTCGGGGTGTGTGCACGGTCGTGCGCAAGCTCTTTGATGTTGTCGAGCCGAACGTGGCGGTGTTCGGTCAGAAGGACGCCCAACAGGCGCTGGTAATCCGCGAAATGGTCACGCAGCTCGGCCTGAACATCGACGTCGTGTTGTGCCCGGTGATCCGCGAGGACGATGGCCTGGCTTGCAGCTCACGCAACCGGGATCTCGCGCCCGGGGAGCGCGAGCGCGCGGCAGGTATCTACCAGGGGCTTCTCGCGGGGAAACAGATCCTCGCCGCCGGGGAGCGCGATCCGCGGGAAGTCTGCAGCGCCGTACGTGAGCGCCTGGAGCGCGATGGTGCCGTCGAGGTCGAATATATAGAACTACTTGATACCACAGAACTTAGGCCGTTGGTACGCGCGCGTGGCAAAGTGATTTTGGCCGTCGCCGGCCGGGTTGGCCGTACACGCCTGATCGATAACCTGGTGCTTCGGGTCGACCTGGACGGGGGTGTCGTCGAGGATTCTCTCTTCTAGTCAACGGTTGCCAGCAGGCGGCGCTTTGCGCTAGGGTGAATCAGGGGCAGCGAATGATCTACACATCGGTGATACTCGCCGCGGGCAAGGGCACACGAATGAGCACGGACTTGCCCAAAGTGCTCCATGAAATCGAAGGCCGGCCCATGGTCGCTTACGTGATCGACGCGGTCCGGGAGCTGTGCGAGGAGCGGATTCTATTGGTGGTAGGGTACCGTGCGGAGGACGTGGTCAAGAAACTCGGGGGGATGGGTGTTGCGTTTGTCCTGCAGGAGGAGCAGCTGGGGACCGGGCACGCCGTCTCCCAGTGCGAAGAGGCGCTTGCCGGTTTCGACGGCACCGTGATCGTGTTGAACGGCGACGTGCCGTGCCTGCGCGCTGCGACCATCCGCAGATTCTGCGATTTTCACGCGGGGGAGGGGGCCGCGGCGACGGTCTTGACGGCCAAGGTGGAGGATCCGAGCGGTTACGGACGTATCCTGCGGGACGCGGCCGGGGCGCTGGTGGAAATCGTCGAGGAGAAGGACGCCGACGGCGGCACGCGAAAGATCAGGGAAATAAATTCGGGGCTGTTTTGCTTCGATAAGGTGAAATTGTTCGACGGACTCGCATCCACCAGCAGGGAAAACGCGCAGAACGAGTACTATTTGACCGAGATCATCGGTGTGCTCAAAGGGAAGGGAGAGCGGGTGGGGGCCTATTGCGTGGCCGACGCGTGGGAGGTGGCCGGCATCAACACCGACGATGAGCTGGAAAGCATTCGAAACTACATCAAGGGTTAATCGTGGAGAGAATTTACGCACCGTGGAGGGCCGAATACTTGAGCAGTAGCAAGAGCGGCGAGTGCCTTTTTTGCAAACTCCCCGGAGATGGTGACGATGAAAAGAACTGGATTCTCCACCGGGGACGACACTGTTTTGTCATCGTCAACATCTATCCTTATTCGAACGGTCACATTATGGTGGTGTGCAACCGGCACGTCGATCACTTCGCCGATCTCTCGCCGGACGAGAGCGCCGAACTGATGGGGCTCATATCGCTTGGTGAGAAGGCGATCTTCGATTCCTACCAGCCGGGCGGCATCAACGTGGGCGTCAACGTCGGGAGGAGTGCTGGCGCCGGCATCCTGGGTCACCTGCACGTACATCTCGTGCCACGGTGGCATGGGGACACCAATTTCATGACCGCGGTGGCCGAGACCCGCGTCGTTTCAGAGGATCTCGCGGACACCTACAAACGGTTGAAGCCGTATTTCAAGGGCTAGTGGAAAAAACGACCGCATAGCATTGGGGGTGATCGATTTGGCACGACGCAGAAAGAGAAAGAAGAACCAAAGGAACCACGCGCAAGACTTGTTGCTGGTTTTTACAGGCGCGGTGCTCATGCTTTGTGTCCTGTCGGTGTTCTACGGTTACCGCATCCGGCAATCCTTCGCCGACAGCGAGTTGCGCGAACTGCGCATCGAGGTGCTCAACGGCACGGGGCAGCCGGGATTGGCGGCGAAGGCGGCGGCGGTGCTGAGAAAGGCCCGGATCGATGTTTTCGAGTTCGGCAACGCACCACGCTTTGACTACCGGGAATCCGTCCTCATCGCCCGCACGAAAAACCGTGACCTGGGCGCGCTTGGCAAGAAGCTGGGTTGCGACAACCTGATCGAAGCGCTGGTGGAGGATTCTATCGTTGACGCGACCCTGATTCTTGGTGCAGATTATCAGTCGTTGAACCTCGGTTTGAGTCGCTGATTGCGGGTTGTGCGAACAGCCGTTATTTCGTATCCTGGCAGGAGGTCACGTTGGCGTACAGAAGGCGCGCGCTGGGCATAGTAGCCTTGGTCTTGTTCCTCGGCGTGGTGGTGGGCACGGTGACGGGCGAGGTTATCGGATTGCTGCTTCCGGAGGGAATGGTCATCAGGGACGTATTCGTGAACGCAACGGATCTTCACGTCGGTCCTCTCCACCTGGACCTCGTGGTTTTCAGTTTCACGTTTGGGTTTTCGCTCAAAGTGAATCTGATGAGCGCGGTAGGGATATTCGTTGTGGCCCTGATGTTACGCTGGTACTGGTAGGAAAGGAATCATCGAATGATGTCGCTCTTTGCTTTGATCGGTCCCCTGGGATGGTCGGAGCTCCTTATCATATTCTTTATCATTCTCATCATCTTCGGACCGCGAAAACTGCCCGAAGTTGCAGAAGCCTTTGGAAAGTCGATTCAGAAGTTCAAGAAGGCCTCGCGCGAAGTCCAGGATGAAATCGGGATGGGCGATGATGAGAAAGATAATAAGGGCTAGCCCCGCACGGCGTGCGCGTTCTAGCTCTGGCTCCTGTAGTCCTCGATCTTACTCGCCGTCTTGAGAGACTCGTACCACTCGCCGACGTAGTTCTGGACCTTTTGATTGCGAATCAGGTCCCTGAGCACGGGGATTCTTTCCTTGTAATCTTCAGGGTCGATGTCGGAGCGCTGGATCAGGTGAAAAACCACCAGCGACCCCCCGACCTCGATGGGTGGGACTACCTCGCCGGGCGCCACGGCCAGCGCGGCCTCCGCAAGGTTGCTATTGGGTCCGAAATCGTCCAGATTCTCCTGCGCCCGGAACGGCTCCGGTTTGTTCACCGCCACCCCGTAGGTTTCCGCCGAAGTCTTGAAATCGGTCGCGCGGGCCTTTTGAAAAAACGCGCGAGCGCCTATCTCGGCGACGCTTTTCTTTCTGTTGTAGATCAACTGGTTGCGAACGACGTCACGCACGTCGGCGAGCGGCGTCGTCGCCGCCGGCAGGTGCTCGACAATCCGTGCCAGGTAGATGTTGGTCTCATCGCGCAGGACATTGCTCAGTGAACCCACTTCGCCGCCGAGCGCAAAGTCGCTTAGCGCCGGCACGAAACCCAGAGCGCCTACGGGGGTGCCTTCGGAAAACGGCTCCGTCGCAAAGGTCTCGAGCTGTCTCTCTTGGGCGGCCGCCTGCAAGTCCGCATCCTGCGCGCGCTGGCGCACGTCGTCGGCGAGGCCAAAGAGCGAATCCACCGTCTGGCGGCTGAGAACCGTCTTCACCATGATTTCCTGCACGTCGTATTCGGGTTCGCCCGACTCTCCCGTCCTCTTTGCGAGAAACTTCAGAACGTAGTAGCCCGATTCCGTGAGCACGGCGTCGCTGATATCACCGCTGGCCATGCCGTCCAGCGCATCGAAGTACGGGCCATCCCGTTGATCCCGGCCGATAAACCCCGTGTTGCCGTCGGCGAACGCCGTCGGGGCATCGGAAAACGTCTTGGCCAGGTCCGCGAAATCTCCGCCCGCCCGCAGCTTTTCGACCACGTGCCGAGCGGTAAACGCTGCGTCCTCGAAGTCCCTATTGCTCGGTTTGAGGGGAATACGTACAACCTGGAGACGTGCCTTGTCTGGCTCCTGGAACTCATCCGCGTGGGTGCGGTAGTATTCCTCGATCGCTTCTTCCTCGGGCTCAAAATCGCCGCCGTCCGCCTCCTGCACTGAAAACGTCACGTACTCCAGCGTCAGTTCAACGGCTTCACCGTTGTAGGCATGCCGGATCTCCTCCTCGCTTACGTGAACCTGCGCGGAGAGATAACCATTGAGTTTGAGGCGAGGAATGCGCTCGCGCGCGAGCTGCTCGAGGTTGGTCCAGTCGTTGGCCGGATTGTTGAGTTCGGCCTGGTAACGGTTGTCGTCGAAATTCCCCTGCTCGTCCAGAAAATACTGGCGGATTTCCGGTGGCGGGGATGTCCTCAGATAAGCAACGATTTCCTGATCCGTCACCGTGATGCCGAGCCTGCTGATCTCCAGGTCGGTGAGGATGGCGTAGACGAGGTTGTCCCACGTCTGCGTGCCGATGAATTGTTCTTGTGCGTAGCTGAGAGTCCGGTCTGGGGAAGCAGAGCGGAACTGCTCAGCGATCTGCTGGTACGCCAGCTGGTACTGAGACCGTGTTATGGAAACACCGTTTACACTGCCGATGACATCGGGGCTGTTGGTGGCGGTTCCGGT
>JAZGDW010000243.1:0-2038 GCA_036478295.1 Candidatus Krumholzibacteriia bacterium | reverse complement strand
GAACTCACCCAGCCACGAACGCATTTCGTCTCCCGCGTCAGGCGGATCGTACCATACCGTAATCGACGAAATCGGCGCGATTTGTCGTATGACGCGCGACCCCAGGTCGCGATAGATCTCGAGGGCCCGCTGGTCTCCGATGGCGGCGGCGAGCCTGGTCTTCACCTCGTGCAGGCGGGGAGCCCGCGCGAAAAAGAGGACCCGGGCTAGGCGCGATGCGGGCGGTACCATCGTGACAATCGCCGAGGGGAAACGCCGGCCAAATACGCCGAGAGGACCGCTACGTTGCGAATCCAGGTCCAATAGAGGCCCTCTTTTTTCCATCTGCGCGCCGACACCAGAAGCGGCGACCCAAGTCTCCGCAACACGACGTGACGGCGCACAGCGCGGTTGAACGCCACGTCTTCCAGCACCGGTAGGTCGGGAAACCCCCCGATCAGGTCAAACAACGCTCGCCGCACCAGCAGACCCTGGTCGCCATAGGAAAGCCCAACTAACCGGTCGCGTACTCGTGCGCCCCGTTCCAGCACCCGAAACCACCACCCGTCGGCGTCAATAGCGAGTCTCCCAACCGCGGCTTCCGCTGCGGGATCCCTAACAAGGTGTTCGAAATCGTGTCGTGCGTTCTCGGGAAGGCGAACATCGGCATGTAAAAAACAGAGCCATTCCGCGCCGCATACACGGGCTCCCCCATTCATTTGAACCGCGCGGCCTCTGGCAGTGTGCACAACTGTAGCCCCGCCGGCCTGGGCCAATGCGGGTGTGTCGTCGTTAGAGCCCCCGTCCGCCACGATGACATGTAGCGGCAGGGCGACCTCACGAAGGTCTCCGAGGAGCTCGGGTAGGTTACACGCCTCGTTGAGCGTCGGAATCACGACGCCAACGGTAGACACGGTGACTGGTGGGTCCCGAACACGGCGGTGTCGTTCAGCGTCCAGTCGTAGTGCTCGAACTCCAGGCGAGTCCCGTCATTGCTCTCTATGTACTTGCGGTCGCTTTCGGGAAGGTACGGAAGTAGGAACGAAAGCACCCCCTCCTCTCCACCGAAATCATCCTTGTACCAATCGAGCACCTTGTTCAAATGCACGACGGGGCGCCGTTCACGCTCCAGCGAGTAGCTTGCGGGGTTGGCCACCAACTTCGCCACGGCCGCGTCGAGCTGTTCGTCGAGGTGCTCGCCAGTGTATGGCGCCGCGGCCAGTACAGGACACGACCGCGCGGCGCAGTTCACGGCGAAGTGAATGCGCGGCTCTCCCATGGGCCGGATGATTTCATGCTCGATCTCGTCGAGGGAACGCTGCTTGCCAGCAACCGGGCAGAACTCGTGAGCAAACGTTGCCGGAATCTGTCGAATGGAATTTGCCGGCATACCGCGAACGCGATTTACGATGGATCCGAGACCTGTCCGCTTCTCGATAGGGTAGTGATCAACTATGAGGCGCATCGTACAGGCGTTGTAGGCATTGATCCAAAACGCCAGTTGCCTGTCGCGCGGAGCGGAGTTCACCGCCGTAGCGGAAGTGGACCCGAGTTCGTCGATGTAGTTATCCAGCCCGGTTCTGTCGGCTCGAATAGCGGCGTAGTCGACCAGTCCGTTGTGCAGATGTGCGCTCAAGACAGCCGCAAACTTCGAGTGGTCCGGCAGATCCTGCGCGGCGGCCGGAACGGGTGTGAAGGCGACAGCGGCAGCTAGCAAGATTGGCGATTTCATTGAGAACCTTCGCCCGACGAATGTGATGGTAGCTTAAAACCTAATTTACGAGCAATCAGCGGAATCGAACTGAGCGCCAGCATCATGCCAGCAGCAATCCACAATCGCGTGCGAGCTTCGCTGCCGGCCTCGGTAGACCCGAGAACCAGCGCATCTGCAAAGAACGTATACACCAGAGTTCCCGGGAGGATGCCGACAACGGTGGCGAAAGCGTAATCGTACCAGCGGAGTCGGGTAAACCCGGAACCAAAATTGAGGGCGTTGAACGGTACCAACGGAACCAGCCGCAACACCAGAAGACCCATAAACCCGTGTTTCTCCGTGCCT
>JAZGDW010000242.1:0-2404 GCA_036478295.1 Candidatus Krumholzibacteriia bacterium | reverse complement strand
CCCTGCGCGCTCGCCGAAGCGGCTCCCGGCCGGGAATGTGGCGCGGGCTCCGAGCGTTTCTACCTGGTGCGTGGCACAGGTAGCGCCATCTCGCACGATGCCCCGGCGACGACCCGGAAATTTGTCGAAATCGCCAAACGAGATAGCTGGCCTTTGAGTTCGTTGATACAAGACCCCGGGCCCGATATGGCGCGACGTATTCGCGATCGCAAGGTGTGTTTCCTGGACATCGAAACCACCGGTCTCGTACCCAGTACGTATGTGTTTCTATGCGGGTTGTTGTTCATGGAGGGATCGGAACTCGTCGTCGAGCAGCCCTTCGCTCGTGATTATTCGGAAGAGCGGGGGATGCTTCTCTACCTGAGGAAGGTCATGGAACGCTTCCCGATGGTCGTGACCTTCAACGGGACGCACTTCGACATCCCCTTCGTCAAGACACGGATGGCGGTGGCTCGGATTGGTGATGCGGCCGCGTTCCAGCACGTGGACCTCCTGGAGCCGGCGCGAAAGGTCTTCAGCGACACGCTGGTAAACTGCAAACTGGAGACCATCGAACGCCACCTGCGTGGATTTGGACGCAGCGGCGACATCCCGAGCGACGAGATTCCGGACGCGTACCACGAGTTCGTGCGAACAGGCAACGCCCGCGATATAGGGAAAATCCTCTATCACAACCGCATGGACCTCCTCGCCATGGTGTACCTGGTTAACCACTTGGCACATAACGGACACGTGCCGCGATAAGACGGACGCCCGACCCGAGGGTGGAAACTCGTTTCAACGGCTGGCGTTGCGTGAGTGATACGTTTCCGCTTCAATGCCAGCCCACGCCGGTGGTAGACTACGCGATCATGAAGGTGGAAGCGTTTCTCACAAAACTGAAATCGAGCCGCTACTACGGCGGTCAGATCGTCCATACGGAACAACTGCCCGAACGAAAAGCACGTTTCGCTCCGCTCGATCCACCACTGCCCGGTCACGTCGCGCGCCTGCTGCGCGAAGAAGGCATACGGGACCTGTATCTTCATCAGGTGCGGGCGATCGAGAATGTACGCGCCGGCAAGAACGTGGTGGTGGTCACGGGAACGGCCAGCGGCAAGACGATCTGTTACAACGTTCCCGTTCTCGAGGAATTGCTCGTCGATTCGAATTCGACAGCGCTCTACCTCTATCCAACCAAGGCGCTCGCGCAGGATCAACTGCGGACCCTGCATCGCTACCAGGGCATCGATGTGGAGCTGCCGCTTCGTACCGGAACCTACGACGGAGACACACCGCCGGCCACACGGCGCAAGCTCAAGAACGAGGCCAACGTTCTGCTCACCAACCCCGACATGCTGCATTCTGGTATTTTGCCCAACCACGGGTCGTGGGCGCATTTCTTCAGTCGGCTGAAGTTCGTGGTCATCGATGAGATCCATACGTATCGGGGTGTGTTCGGGTCCAACGTGAGCCATGTCCTCAACCGGCTGAACCGCATCTGCCGGCACTACGGTGCGGGACCGGTGTTCATCTGCTGTTCGGCGACCATCCGCAACCCGAAGGAGCTCGCCGAAAAACTCGTCGGCGTGCCCATGGTGCTCGTCGATGAGGACGGCTCGCCGCGCGGGCAGAAGACGTTTGTCTTCTGGAACCCGCCGTTTATCGGTGAGGACCGCATGGAACGGAAGAGCGCCAACGTCGAGGCGGCAAGGGTCCTTTCCGAGCTTGTCGCCGAAGATCACCAGGTGATCGCGTTCGTGCGGGCGCGGGTGGTTAGTGAGGTGGTGACCCGGTACACCAAGGACATGCTAGACCAGATGTCGCCGGCACGCGCGAAGGCGGTAAGGGCATACCGCGGAGGCTACCTGCCGGCAGAGCGACGCAAAATCGAGCAGGCGCTTTTCTCCGGCGAGCTGCAGGCGGTGGTCAGCACCAACGCGCTCGAACTGGGCATCGACGTCGGCGGGCTGGAAAGCGCGCTTCTCGTGGGCTACCCGGGCAGCATTGCCTCCACGTGGCAGCAAGCGGGGCGCGCCGGCCGCGGCAAGGAACCGTCGCTGGTCGTTCTCATTCCCCACGATTCGCCGATCGATCAATACATGGTGCAGCACCCCGACTATTTCTTCGGCCGTTCGCCGGAGAACGCCGTAATCGACGAGAAGAACCCACATATTGTACTGTCCCAGCTGCGTGCCGCCGCCTTCGAGCTGCCTATCGCCAGGAATGACTGGGACTATTTCGGCGAGTACTGCGGTGCCATCCTGAAGATCCTCGAAGAGGATCGCCAGCTCAAGCGCAAGCTGGACAAGTATTATTGGGCGGGTGGCAGCTACCCGTCGGCGGACGTGGGCTTGCGCAACATCGGGGACAACGTCTATACGATCATCGAGGAAGGTAACGACAATCGGGTGATCGGGACCAT
>JAZGDW010000241.1:0-11851 GCA_036478295.1 Candidatus Krumholzibacteriia bacterium | reverse complement strand
CGGGTCCTGTCAGCGAACAGCCCGTCCGTGCTCGCAAGCTGCGCGCGGCCGGGCGCCCGTTCGCTGCCACCCGCGCTACCTTCGCGCGATCCTCGCCTCACGGCGTGACACCTGGCGACAAGATATGGACCGCGGCGCTAACTGACTCGCCCGTTCTTTTTGTAATCGCTGACCATCTCTTCCATCATCTTGCGGCCCACGGCGATGCCTTCCTCGGCGACGGCGAGTGTGATTACCTCGACACCTTTCGACTCCGCGCACGTTTCGATCCGGCCCTTGGTAATGTTGCGCATGAATCCCTCGGGAACGCGATTCAGCCTGACCATCGCTTCAGCGGTCCACGAGAATTTGCCGTCCTTGACGAGTTCCTGCCCGTCGTGCGGACCCTCCTCTGCGACGACGGCGGTTTTGCTCAGCTTGCCGGGTTCCTCCAGGTTCTTGGTATCCTCCATGGTCACCCCAGCCACTTCCAGCACCAGGTCTTTGGTGATCGTTGAGACCCCTTTCATGCGTGCGCTTTTCTCAATCTGCGCCCGCGCCCGTCTTCTTTGATACCCTGCGGGCACCTCGCGCAGGGCTTCCCTTGCGTCGGCCGTCCATTTCAACTTCACGTTGTCGAAGGTTTCTTCCTCTTCGACGCCACCCTCCAACGGGATGAGGTTCTTGATGGCTTCCTTGTCCAGCTGCTGGAACTTATCGGCCGGCGCATCGCATACCCGGCAGACCGCCGGTTTGATCCCGCGTGAAGCATAACCGCACACGCTGCACACGTACGTCTCAGTCGTCTCGAAATCAATTTTCTCCTTGGCGTAGTCCTCCGCAACGATCCCCATCGACTGCATGGCGGATTGGGGCAGCATGGTCGACATGGTCTGTTCGACAATCTTCGAGGTAATCACGGAATGACCCCGTTCCATGGCCCAGCGGTTGACGGCGGTGCGAGCGATACCGCGCGCGAAGCCGGGCGCCCGGTTCACCAGTCGGGTGGCCGGTTCCGTCCACGACATGGATTCCTCCGCCCTGACGTCCAGGGGCGGCGTATGCCTCTGGCTCGAAAGCAAGACGTTACACGGCACCATCCGGAGAAGGTTTTCCGTGTTACTGCCGATGTCCATATCCTCATCACTGTGGACCCCGATCCTTCCCAGTACGAAGAGCCAGGGCTTCTCCCTGCGCACATAATGGAGCATCTTTTCGAACGCTTTCCCGTCGAGCAGCGTGATCTTCAAATCGACCCCGTCCTCTTCCGCCATACGCCGGGCCACCTCGAGGTGGGATTGGTATATCTTGGCGAGCCCAGTGTCGATGACCTCCTCGTGCAGCTGTTCCTGGTCCGCGAACTTGAATACTTTGGCTGCCTTCTCGGTGAGCACGTTGACGAGGCTGTTGAACATCGCATAATGCAGATACGGATCATACACGGACACGGCTTCGACTTCCTTGTTCAGAGCCTTGCCCAACGCCAGAGCTGTTTTCAAGCCGGCAAAAGACTCGGGGCTGCCGTCCAGGCCCACCAGGATACCGCCTCCATGTTCACCCTGCCCGTTTCCGTTCGCTCGCATCTGTTCCTCGATCGGCGCCGTGTTCTTGATAACGAGCGTATCGGTTTTTACCCTGCGGACCACTCGCTCACAGACGCTGCCGATCAAGCTATCCCGCACGGCACCCAGGCCAAGGGCGCCGATCACAACGAGATCGTAGTCACTCTCGTTGATATCCTCCACGATGATCTTGAAATTCTTGCCGTCGTACATCTTCGGCTCGAAAGGAAGGTTGGCCTCCTTGCACTTCTCCTCCATGACCACGAGATAGGAATCCGAGATCAACTCCAGACCCATGGAAATCAAAGTGTCGTGAGTTTTCCGTTGTTTCTCCATCTCGCCCTCGACAAGATATTCATCCGGCAGCGTAAACTCCATCTGTTTGAACCGGTAGTCGTGCAGCTTGGCCGCGTAGGCATGGCTGCCCACGAGACTGCCATCGAATTTTTTTGTCAGGTGGACGGCCACATCGATGCAAGCCATGGAGTGCTCGGAATTATCGACGGGGACAAAGATCTTCTGGTACATGCAGTCCTCCTTCGGACTAATAGATGAGGCCGATCCTGCAGTAAACGTAGTTCAACCTGTCGAGAACATAGCTGAGCGTCTCTTTCGTTTGCGCGTCCAGGTCTCGCGGCGGAAATGACAAATTCATAATCGCCGTGCGAAGGTGAGCGCTACTACTTTCTTCCAGAGCGTCCCTTTGCGACCGTTCCACGCAAGAAATAAACTGCTTCAAGGCGAACCGCGCGCGTACAACGCTGTTGTGTAGATCCGTATCCCCCGAGAAGACCCCCATCAACTTGCCGAGCCGGGTCACCTCCAGTTGAAGGATAGACGGAACCGTGTGTTTGAATTCACCCCAGCTCAGGAATTGTAACTCGTTCCAGTTTATGTCCGGGACCTCTTCGTGCATGTTGGCGCGGCTCCAGTCCCCTTCGGGTCCATTCGCTTTTTCATCAGACCGTCGTCATCCGATGTGTGGCGCGCGGTCGTCCGCTGTGCCACATCTGCAGCAGACCTTTACACTTGCGGCGGAATTCCGCCGGGTCCTGCTGAATGGATTCGGCCGTAAAGCGAGGGAGCAGTTCCTCCAGTTTGGCGTTCATCTCTGCCACCGTCACCCACCCTTGCTCCAGGAACGTCAGGACCAGATGGTAGTCCGGCTCGTCGCCCCGGGCGATGAACCGGAAGGCTACACTGTAGGGATCGAAGTGGAAGAGTTTCAAATGGTCGAGCGTACCGTCTCCCACGAACGTCCCGCCGATTGGACGCTCGCCCATGCCGGCCGGGCGAGCGCGGGTCTCGTATCCATCGGGCAGCGGGACGACATCGCCGGGCGATTCATCGAAAACCCTGACACCCGTTTGCTCCCGGAGTACCCGGACGACGCGGGAGAAGTGTTCACGATCTTGCGGGGCAACCTCTGCAGTGAATTCGATCTGCGTGGTCCACCGGCGCCACCCCTCGAACACCTGCGTCGTCTCACCAATGAGGTACAGGCTCCCGGGCCTGCCAAACGCGGCGTCGAGCCGGGTGATGAAATCAGCGAGGGTTTCCGGGGTGATATGGGAGTATCTCATGGGCAGCTCACGAATCCGGTTTCTTGTCCTCGACGACGACGATCGCGTCGACAGGGCACACAACCAGGCATTCCTTGAAATCACTGCACGTATGGTCGATCACATAAATCGGATCACCGACCGAAATCGCGGTGATTGGACATTCCTCCACACAGAGATCGCACGCGGTGCATGTATCGGTGATCTTGTATGCCATGTCGCTCAGGCCAAGGGCTCATTGACAACTCATAACATTCACTGGGGTGGCAATTATGATTTGTCGATCTTGCCGTGCCCGTCGTTCGCCGTGTTGTCGCTGCGTCTGCCCGGGAACCTGCGCTTGGGTGTCTTGTCCTTGTAGTCGTAGACCCAGAAGCAGTACGAGTAAGGGTACATCGTTTGAACGACGTGAAAGGGCTCGTACTCGAACAGCCGGCGCATGGCCCAGGCGAAGCGATATCGCGGATCTTCCGGGGTGATGATCTCGACAACGCAATCCACTTGAAAACTGACGAAGACCGGCGCGTTGCCGGTCCACAGCACTGAAGCGAGCGGGTTCTCGCTCAGATTTCGCAGCGTCGATCCCTCAAAGATCTCCAGCAGACCCAGCCGCCGCCAGTCGATATGCTCCGGGTGGGCATAGAACTCGCGCGCCGTTTTGATACGAAGATCGCGCGTTTCGTTTACGGCGTGCTCGGGGACTTCCTGGATTCGCGCCACCGCCGTCTCGACCAGATCCAGGTAGTAATCGATGTGTTCATCCTTGGGTGTAAACCCGACCCCCTTGTTCGCCAGGTTCGGCACGAGGGATTCATTACCACGGGTTGCGACGACGGGCAGGTGCCCCGCGTTGAAGGCGATGTACTCGTCGCGCTCGATCGCGTCGTAGATGCTGTGCTTATAGTCCAGCTGCCAGCGCACGAACTGCTCCGGCAATTCCTTGATTTCGAATTCTCGTATGTTCCCGTTGCGGTGCAGCTGGGCGATGCCCTCCGACACCTGAACCTGCTGGGTCAGCGTGTTCGCGTCCAACTTTCTCGTCGTCATGGTGTCTCCCCGTTAGTCACGTCTGTTCCGATTCACAAAGGCGGGCATATGCTTGAAGGCCTCAGGCCTGCCGGCGCCCGACAGCGCGTCTTTCATCAACTCGGGTGTGATCACGCGGACCGCCTTGCGCTGGGCATACGTCTCCGTGCCGCGCTTCACCTTTTCCCGGATGAACGCGATGGGAATTCGCTCCAGTCGCGCGCGGGCCTCTTCGTCCCAGGCCAGCGCCGGAAACTCCAGGGCTTGTCCGGTCGGCTCATACCTGCAGGCCGGATCCTCTTGCATGTAATCGCCGGTGGCCGCATAGGCGCGGCAGCGGCAGCCGCCACACAGGGCGTTGAACTCACAGCGGCCGCAGCGCCCCCCGAGCTGATTCAAGTCCCTGAGCCGCTGCAGAACCGGCGACGTCCGCCAGATCTCGGTGAAACTGCGCTCGCGCGTGTTACCTGCCACGACTGTCATGTACGGACACGGCGTGACGTCCCCCTCGGGTGTAATCCTGCCGTACTCCGTGCCGGCCATGCATCCGCCGCTCTCCAGGCCACTTCGGCCCTCCTGGTAGGCGATCTGTTTGAACTGCGGCGCGCACTTGGCGCGCACCAGCATCGGGCGGTATTGCTCCTGCGCATCGACCAGGTCGGAGAGCATCGCCTCGGTCTGCTCCGGGGTCAGGTCGTTCATCTTCTGGCCGCGGCCCGTCTGGACCAGAAAGTACAGGTTGAACGACCACGCACCTTTCTCACGGGCGAAATCGATCAAGGCGGGGATCTCGTCATAGTTCATGGACATGACCGTGGACTGGACGAGAACCTCCAGGCCATGCGCCCGGCAGATTTCCAGCGCGCGCACGGAATACTTCCAGGCGTTCGGCCCGCCACGAAATCCGTCGTGTTTTTCCGGGTCGATGGAATCGATACTGATCCCCACGCCCTTGATCCCGCACTCGACCAGCTTCCGGGCGACGCGGTCCGAAATCAACACGCCGTTCGTACCCATTACCACCCACATCCCAAGGCCGGACGCATAGCGCGCGATGTCGTAGACGTCCCTCCGCAAGAGCGGTTCGCCCCCGGTCAGGATCACCATCTCCGTACCCAGGGCTTTCATTTCGTCGAGCAGGGCCACGCACTCTTTCGTCGTGAGCTCTGCTCCCGCCTTGTGGCCCGCTTCCATGTAGCAATGCGGGCAGCGGAGGTTACACTTCTTCGTCAAGTTCCAGGAGATCAGCGAGGGTTTGTAGCAGGTTTGTGCGCTAACCATGCACTTCCTCTCTGATGAAACCGTTCGCGTCAACAGCGGATCGTGTTGCGGCCTCAGGTCGCCATGGTCGTCTTCGTACGGCGGGGCCGCTTGGGTAAGAGCAAGAATACAACAGAAACTAGACGCGGTGTCAAGAGAGCGGTTCGACGGAGTGACAAGACCGGATCGGTGACCTGCACAAGCAACCCACTCAAACGCCACGCTTCTCCACATCGACACCGCAACTGTCACCGGCCCTTTTCATTAGCGCGCGTTTGCGGTCCGGGGAGGTTTGCTGCCAACACCCGCGCGGGTGTCATCCAGGACTTCGTGAAAAAAATAACAAACACACGTAGCCGTTTGTCGGCCCGTCGGCCGTCGATAATCTTTGCGCGCATTTCTTGTGAACAATGTCACAAAGTGACCAAAGATCATTACGGACGTCAGTTTCCGAATTGATTTTTATTGATTCTTGTCAAGTTTCGGGGTTCAATCTGACGACTTGATTTCCGCGACGCTGGTCAGATTTTATTTCTTTGAAAAAAAGAATCGTTTTTGAAGAGCCGTCTTTAATGAGGAGGTAGGTAAGGATGAAGCGGACGTGTAGTCGTAAAGGGTTTGAGAGAGGAAAGTTTACCGTTTTTGTTGCCGGGATATTTTGTCTGACGCTCGCCGTCGGCTGTGGCGAGAAAGAGGAGGGCGAAGTCGCCACCACCACAAAGAAATCAGAGACCGCGGCGCCTGTCGTCGACGTAGCGACGGCCGCAACCGTAACCGGCCGCGTGCTCTTCAGCGGGACTCCCCCAAAGATGCAGCTAGTGGATCGTTCGTCCGAAGGAACCTGCCACGACGAGGCAAGCCCCCTTTATACAGAGAACGTACTGGTCAACGACAACGGAACGCTCCGCAACGTTTTTGTTTATGTAAAAGACGGGCTCGGTGATATGACATTTCCGCCGCCGAGCGAGCCGGTCGTCCTCGACCAGGTCGGTTGCTCGTACAAGCCCCACATATTCGGGATCCAGGCGAAACAACCGCTGAAGATCAAGAACAGCGATGGTGGGGTCCTGCACAACATCCACACCATATCCAAGAGGGGTAACGGGTTCAACTTTGGTATGCCCAAGGTCATGGAAACCACAAAGAAGTTCAAGCGACCCGAAACAATGGTAAGGATCAAGTGTGACGTCCATGGCTGGATGGGCGCCTATGTCGGGGTCGTGAGTCATCCGTATTACAGTGTCACCGGAGAGGACGGCACCTTTGAGCTGTCACCGCTGCCCCCGGGTGAATACGTGATAGAGACCTGGCACGAGGAATACGGAACGCAAACCCAGACGGTCACGGTCACCGAAAAAGAAACAAAAGAAATCACCTTTACCTTCAAGCCCGCATCGTGAGCGATACGGACGTTCGGTATTCTTCAGCTCCAATGACGCCTGTCGAGTGATTCGTTTTGGTTCGGAACGCACTTTCTCGGGGAGACGGTGGCTTGCCGATGAACATGGGGCCAGGATTATGAGGGAAGGACCTCCCGGTGTCCGATCGCTTTGGATACTTGGGTTGATGTCTGTCGTTACTTTTGGCGTGGCGCTGTTTTGTTCTTTCGGAACGGCGCTCGCCGGGGGACCGTGGCTGCCGGAAAACGTCTCCACGATCGGTGAGGACATCGATCATCTCTACCGGGTGATCTTTGTCATCACCACGATCATGTTTGTCCTTACCCAGGGAGTTCTCGTCTTTTTCATCTTTCGTTACCGGCAGCGTCCGGGACGTCGGGCCGCCTACGTCCACGATAACGCCACCGTGGAGACCGTGTGGACGGTCGTCCCGGGTATTATCCTCCTGGTTCTCGCCGTTTACCAGTGGAACGCCTGGGCCGACGCAAAGATTCGCGCCCCTGACAGCGACGAAGCGATTCGGGTGGAAATCCTCGCCCAGCAGTTCGAATGGAACATAAGGTATCCGGGACCGGACGGCGTATTTGACACGCAGGACGACCTGACCATGAAGAATCAGCTTTATATTCCACGGGGGAAACCGGTCCTCGTCCAGCTCCGGGCTCTGGACGTGATTCACAGCTTCTTCCTGCCTAATCTCCGGGTGAAACAGGATGTCCTGCCGGGTCCGAGAAATACGATCCTGTTATGGTTCGACGCCAACAAGTCCGGCACCTACGAGATCGCATGCGCGGAACTTTGTGGTCTCGGCCATTATCGTATGCGGGGCCAACTTTTTGTTTACACGCCGGAAGAGTTCGAAACCTGGCTCGAGAATAAATACAAAGCAAAAACCCCGCCTGCGGACTGGGGCTGGGGTTGGGAGGACGGCGTATGACGAACGATCCCCAGGCGAATCAGGTAGTGCGGGCTCCCATCCACGACGAACCTCCGCATCCCGAGCCGACCAGCTTCTGGCGCCGGTGGGTCTTCTCCACGAATCACAAGATGATCGGCAAACAGTACATGATGACGTCGATATTCTTTCTGTTCGTCGGCGGATTCCTGGCCATGCTCATGCGCTGGCAGCTGGCGTACCCTTGGGCAGAGATTCCCCTCATCGGCAAGCTGCTCTTTCCGGACAGCGGCGGCTCCATGCCCCCGGAATTTTACATTATGCTGGTCACGCTGCACGGGACCATCATGGTGTTCTTCGTCGTCGCTCCCCTGTTGGTGGGCGGATTCGGAAACTTTCTCATCCCCCTCCAGGTCGGGGCACGGGACATGGCGTTCCCGGTGCTGAACATGATCTCCTACTGGGTCTTCTTCCTGTCGGGGGCCGTCGTGTTGACCAGCCTCTTTGTGACCGGAGGCGGTGCCGCCGGAGGATGGACGGTCTATCCACCGCTCAGCGTGCTAAAAGAAGCGGTCCCCGGGTCGGGTCTGGGCATGGATCTGTGGATCCTGGCACTCGGGCTCATGTGGGTGGCACTCACGCTTGGTTCCTTGAACTTTCTCGCCACCATTATCAACATGCGGGCGCCGGGCATGAGCTGGTTTCGCTTGCCGCTCCTCACCTGGGCCCAGTTCGTGGTGGCGGTTCTGTTGTTGCTCTCCTTTCCGGTGGCGGCCGCAGGCCTCATCATGATGGAAGCGGACCGGTTAATCGGCACGAGTTTCTTTCTGGCCCACGGGCTGGAGATCGCGGACATGGCCGTTGAAGCGGCGGGCGGCGGCAGCGCCATTTTGTGGCAGCACATTTTCTGGTTCCTCGGCCATCCGGAGGTATATGTGCTGATTCTGCCCGCCATGGGTATCGTTTCGGAGATCCTGCCCGTTTTTTCACGCAAGCCGATCTTCGGGTACAAGGCAATGGTGGTTGCCATGGTCTCCATCATGGGTCTGGGCTTTATCGTCTGGGCTCATCACATGTTTCAGGCAGGCTTGAACCCGCTGATGGCGATGGCCTTCATGACGGCCACCATGATGATTGCCCTGCCGTCCGGGGTCAAAGTCTTCAACTGGCTGGCAACACTGTGGAGAGGGTCTCTCCGATTTGAAACACCCATGCTGTTCGCCCTGGCGTTCGTTTCCCTCTTTATCATCGGCGGACTGACCGGGATCTTCATGGCGGCCCTTCCTGTGGACATCCATATCCACGACACCTATTTTATTATCGCCCATTTTCACTACATCGTCTTCGGGGGTTCGATCTTTGCCATCTTTGGTGCGATTCATTTCTGGTTTCCGAAAATGTTCGGGCGTCTCATGTCGGAATCCGCGGGCAAGATCCATTTCGCACTGACGTTTCTTTCTTTCAATGCGGTCTTTTTCCCCATGCACATGCTCGGAAGCCAGGGACACCTGCGCCGTATAGCGGATCCCACGGTGTACGACTACCTCCGTCCCATGCAGGATTGGAATGTCTTCATTACGCTTTCGGCTTTTGTGCTGGGCGCGGCGCAGCTGATCTTTCTCTGGAACTTCGTTTGGTCGATCTTCAGGGGCAAGCGAGCCGAGGCGAACCCGTGGCGGGCCAATACGCTCGAGTGGTCCATTGCTTCACCGGCTCCCTCCCACAACTTTGAAGAAATCCCCACGGTCCATCGCTGGCCGTATGAATACTCGAGTAACGGCGGCGGCGAACGCGACTGGATCGAACAAGCAGAACCGATCACGGTCGAGGCGAGCGGTCCTGTAGAGGAGGGTGAGCCGGCATGAGCTCGACCGGGGCCCATCGATTGTTGCCCATCGGCGTGACCGGAATCGACAACCGCAAGCTGGGAATGTGGATATTTCTTGCCTCGGAGGTCATGCTCTTTGCGGGACTCATAGGCAGTTTTGTGAACCTGCGCGCGGCCAACCTCGTGATGATGACCGAGGCCGCGGGCCTGCTCAACCGCCCGCTGGGCGCCCTCAACACCTTTATCCTGATTACGAGCAGCCTCACCATGGCCCTCGCCGTGGGCGCCATTCAACGGGGCAACCGGGAGCGGCTGAGACTCTTTCTTCTCCTCACCATCATCCTGGCACTGGCCTTTATGGGAGTAAAGGCCGTGGAGTACGGTCAGAAGTTTTCGCATCACTACACCGCCCACACGAATCTTTTCTTTTCATTCTACTTCATCATGACGGGTATCCATGCGTTTCACGTCCTGGTCGGGGTGATTGTGCTGTCTGTGGTCCTGGCAAAAGCGAACTCACAGAAGATGGACGCGCTCGTCGTCGAGAACGTGGGCTTGTACTGGCATTTCGTGGATGTCGTGTGGATTTTCCTCTTCCCGCTCTTGTATCTGACCTGAGCCCCAAGGAGAAAGAATGACAGAGCACGCAAAGCATCGCCTCTCGTCCAAGGACTACGTAATGGTTTTTCTCGGGCTCATGGTCCTGACCGGGTTGACGGTGGCGCTGTCATACACCGGCCTTGGGGAAGGGATGAGGACCTTTCTCGCTTTTGCGATTGCGTCGGCCAAGGCGCTCCTGGTCGCGCTTCTCTTCATGCATCTTCGGTTCGAACCTCGACCCATTATCATTTTTGCGGTTACGCCCGTCGTACTCGCCGTGCTCTTTATCCTCGCTATTTCTCCGGAAGTTGGAGTCGTGAGGTAACATGATCTCACGCCCGCGCGGTTCTCTTCACAAGGGTATTTTGCTTGTGGCCTTCCTGGCGGTTGGGGGCGCGTCTATTTGGGTCTTTCAGAATCGCGAGACCCTCGCCGCGGCGTGTCTCAACACGATCAACGGGGTGACGTCAAAAATGGCGCACCTGTCCCAGCCATTCGGCGTGGGGGCGAGCGTGCAACCCAAGAATCCGATACTTGGCGTCGTACCTGATTTCTCCTTTACCGAGCGCAGTGGCCGTTCAGTTAAGAAATCCGACCTCTTCGGCAGCTATTGGATCGCCAGCTTTATCTTTACCCGCTGCGCGACTTCTTGTCCCATGACGGTGACGGAGCTGGCCCGGCTTCAGACCGACCTGCCGGAGGAAGTCCGGCTCGTTTCGTTTTCCGTGGATCCGGAGCACGACACTCCGGCCATTCTGGCCGATTATGCGAAGACGCTCGGCGCCGACCTCGACCGCTGGCTCTTTCTCACCGGGGATAAATCGGAGACCTACCGTTACATTCGTGAGGGATTTCATCTGACCGTCCAGGAGAACTCGGGCGCCAGCCCGGGATGGCAGGTCACGCACAGCCCGCGATTCGCGCTGGTGGACCCCAAGGGACGTATTCGAGGCTACTACGAGAGTTCTGACGCAGAAGATCTGGCGCGTCTCCGCAAGGATGTCCGGCGCCTCGTCCGGCGCGACGGGGAGAAGAGCTAGATCCAACCAAGCCCATGGAATGCCAAGGCGTTGAAAAACTGACTTCCGAAATCCCGGAGAGGCGTCAACCCGCCCCGTCCCGCGGACTCGTTGCGGCTCTTCCGCACAACCTCCGACTTCATCGATTCGCGGCACTGGTAGCTGGATCGACGCTGCTCTTGCTGACCGCCGGCGCGTCGGTCACCAGCACCGGATCCGGCCTCGCCGTGCCGGATTGGCCCCTTTCCTACGGCACCCTTTTCCCTCCCATGGTGGGTGGAATTCTCTACGAGCACGGCCACCGCATGATCGCCGGTGTGGTTCTCCTCCTGACCACGGTTCTGACCGTCTGGCTGTTTCGAAAAGAGAAAAGAAACTGGGTAAGAAGGCTGGGACTCGTAGCGTTTCTTGCGCTGATCGTACAGGCGTTGCTGGGCGGGCTCACCGTTCTCCTCCGTCTTCCGACCCTGGTGTCGGTGAGTCACGCCGGCCTGGCCATGGCCTTTTTTGGTTCGATTGTGAGCATCGCACTCGTCACGTCACGGAGCTGGCAGGAAGCTCCACTTGGTAGGTCGGACGCATCCATGCTGCGGCGACTCTCGCTTGTCACCACCGGCGTGATCTACCTGCAGATATTGCTCGGAGCGATCATGCGGCACACCGGGGCGGGACTCGCCATTCCCGACTTTCCCCTGTCCTATGGCCGTCTTTTTCCTCCGG
>JAZGDW010000240.1:0-2063 GCA_036478295.1 Candidatus Krumholzibacteriia bacterium | reverse complement strand
CTCGAGCTTGCGGTTCCGGAATGACGCCTTACCGCCGCCGAATTCCCTGATCATCTCTACGGTAGCGTCAATCGCGGTATCGCCACCCGCCTGCATGGCCTGGTACCACTTACGTCCCGCCTCGGTCGCGAGCAACTCCGGGTTTGCGCTAATGAGCAGATCGGCGATGCCGAGATATTCCGCGTGGTCCGAAACCACCAGGAAGTCCAGCGGCCGGATCAGTTTTGCCCGCTGGCCGGTGCTGGTGCGGATCTCCTCACCACGGGCGAACCGGAAGGCCTGGTCCAGGTCGAGCTTGTTTCCGATCAGGCCGCTGTCCACAGAAAGCGAGGAGTGAAAGTGGGTATCGCCGAAGAACACCCGCTGGGGGAAATGTTGGTCCACGTAGGGGGAATAGGGTTTCGGCTGTTCGACCAACTGGTCCTTATCCGGCGTCAATTGCCCCAGCGCCGAGCCGCCCAGCACCGCGATGGCGACTACTGCCATGATTGATTTCGTCAGTTTACCGTTCTCCATCACGTATCTCCTTTTAAGCTCCCAGTCGTCTCAGTGTCACGGCGTGTACCAGATCGGCGAGGTGTAAGCGCGGTCCTGCACGACACCTCGCACGTGGTTTGGCATCTTCACCTTGAAGAACTCCGTGGGTACGCAGAGTCCCGCCGGCGTCGCCTCGGCGGGACCGCCAGTTTCAGTTTTCTTGAACGGCGTATTCTACCGATTTTGACCGCGCATGCAAGGGGTCAGGGGGGCGTAAATACATGAAAATAAAAAGGACTGTGGAGGCGTTGGGAGTCAAACCCGGGAGGGATGATGTCAAGGGGAGGGGTCGCAGGCGTCGTGACAATTGTCACACGGCATACCCGGGCCGTCACCGTCGGGGTCGTGCCGGCCGAAGCCCCCGAAAATTGATAAGCTTGGTCAACAGCGGACGATATCCAATTGCCCGAAAGGGGCGGGAGGTATAGACAATGCGTTCTCGAACGACGGCCTTGCTTATTTTGACAACCGTGTTGCTGGGAGGAATCACCGTTGGCTTGGCCAAGAAGGAGGCCTCGCAGGAGCAGAGCGTGGACCCGTCGCGATTCTCCGGCTTTCTGGAAAATTACGGGCAGCTCGAGGATGTTTCCGACCAATACATGGATCTCGTTTATGTGAAGCCGGAACTCTACAAGGTGCTGGCGAACTACGATGGGATGATGATCGATCAACCGGAAATCTTCATCGCCCCGGAGTCGAAGTACCAGGGGATGAAGCCGGACGACATGAAGACCTTGTCCGACGCCTTTCGAGAGATCCTGACCGCAGAGATCAAAGAGCTCAAAGAGTTCAAGGTGGTCGAAAAGAGGGGACCGAAGGTTCTCTACCTCCGTATCGGTATCACTGGTCTCCACCTCAAGAGGAAATGGAGCAAGAACCCTCTCGCCTACACTCCGGTCGGCTTTGTTGCGAGTACGGCGAAGAGGGCGCTGACCAAGAACATCACCAAGAAGATCTCACTCGTCGAGGCGAATGTCGAGATGGAGCTACAGGACAGCGTGACCGGCGAGCGCCTGGGCGCGGCCGTCGAGCAGCGTGGCGCCCGCAAGGACAAGGCGAAAGAGCAGAAGAAAGATCCGACCTCGTGGGAGGAATTGGAGGAGATCTTTCGCGAAGCGGGCACCCGGCTCGCCTGCCGGTTAGACAATGCCACCAAGCCGGAAGCTCAGCAGGTCGATTGCCGCGCTGTGGCGAAGCAGGAGGTCGCCGAATAATAAGCAGGAACCGGTGGAGGCGACGAGAGTCGAACCCGCGTCCGGCAAGCCGCTTCAGACTCCGGGCACCACTCCGTGCATCACGACCTGCCCTATCTGTCCCGTTCCCGCCCCTCGGCCTCTGCGAGAATCGACTTGTCCAAAGGCCGCGTCCCTGGCGGCTTCTGTCCGTCTGACGGGGGTTTTGAGGTGGCGCGCCCGGAGGGATTCGAACCCCCGACCACCGGATTCGAAGTCCGGTGCTCTATCCAGCTGAGCTACAGGCGCGTGGGCGTATTCTCAACCAGCGGGGCGTCCGGCACAAGAGCCGAT
>JAZGDW010000024.1:0-2371 GCA_036478295.1 Candidatus Krumholzibacteriia bacterium | reverse complement strand
CGGGCATTATTTTTTGCCGCCGGCGCTAAAGCCCTGGGGCAGGCTGCCCATATCGCCCTCACCAAACAAAAAGCCGAGCATGTGCTGCTCGATGACCTGGATGCTGCTCTGATCGGCGCTGTTCAGCTGATTCTCGTTGATGATCATCTGCAGGCGTTGCAGCCACTCTGCCCATCCCTCTTTCGACACGTTCTCGTAGATCCGCCTGCCGAGTTCGCCGGGATGGGGAGGTTCGCCGAGACCTTCCGCCCCGCGTTTCAGAACCACACATTCGACCATGCGTACCATATTCTTCTCCAAACCCGTCAAATCGATGGGAACCGGCTGGTCACAGGGGCTTGACCACAACCAGGATGATCACGGCGATCAGTATGACGGCGGGGACTTCGTTCAATATCCTGTAAAAGCGATGTCCGTGGCGATTACGATCGTTACGAAAATCCAGCATCAGTTTACCGCAAAGCATGTGGAAAGCGACCAATACCGCCACCAGAAACAGTTTCAGATGTAACCAGAGGCTTGCTGAGTACGCGGACCACGCGTAATCGAATAACAGCCACAGGCCGAAAACAAGAGCCCCGGCGCCACCGATCGTGGTAATGGCGAAGAGCTTGCGCTCCATCATCTTGAACCGCTCTATGCCAGTCACGTCGTCGCTCATGGCGTGGTAGACGAACAATCGCGGCAGGTAAAGCAGTCCCGCGTACCACGTAATGACGAATATCAAGTGAAACGATTTTATCCAGAGCATGTTTTCCAGGGTTCCCGCCGTCAGCCGTCGCCGCCCCCGGCGCCTCGGAAACGGAACTCGCGTTGACAGTATTCAGGGCAGGGACTAGGCTTGCTGGAGAATAGGTTGTTGAGAATTATAACAACAACGACCGTCAGAACTATTCAGCGGCTCCGGCCGCTTTTTTGTTGTCCGGCGAGAGCCGGGGGGGAGCCGGCCGACCCCGCTCCCGCGCCACCAAAATCGAACACGGTCAAGACCTTAGAGCGCCTCCCGCGGCTTCTGTCACTCTGCTACCATCATTCAATCGGTCGGTAGAAAGGTCTCGCCACAAGCTCATGATTCGCGTTGCCATAGTCGGCGGGACCGGTTACACCGGTGTCGAGCTGTTACGTCTGCTCGCCTCCCACCCCGAGGCCCGGGTCGTTACCGTGACCTCCCGGGGAGAAGCTGGACGCCGGGTGGACGACATGTTTCCGAGCCTGCGCGGAATCGTGGATCTCGAGTACTGCGATCCGGCGTCCAGTCCGCTCCAGGACTGTGACCTGGTCTTTTTTGCCACTCCCAACGGTACCGCCATGCACCAGGCCAGGGCACTGCTCGATGGCGGGGCCAAGGTCGTGGATCTGGCTGCCGACTTCCGCCTCAAGGACCTGGACCAGTGGCAGCAGTGGTACGGAATGCCCCACGCAGCGCCGGAGCTGGTGGAGGAAGCAGTCTACGGTCTGCCCGAGCTCAACCGGCCGGCCATCCGCGAGGCGCGCCTGGTTGCCAATCCCGGCTGCTATCCGACGGCTGTGCTGCTGGGGTTCCTGCCGTTGCTGGAGAACGACCTGGTGGACCCCCGGGGGCTCATCGCCGACGCCAAGTCGGGAGTCAGCGGGGCGGGGCGCAAGGCCGTTCTCACGGCCCAGCTTTGCGAGGCGGGCGACAATTTCATGGCGTACGCGGTAGCCGGTCATCGCCATGAGGCCGAGATCGTGCAAGGGCTGAGCTCGGTCACAGGTCACGATATCGGCATCACGTTTGTGCCACATTTAGTTCCTATGCTGCGTGGCATTTTTGCGACCTTGTATGCACGCCTGAAACGCCCGGACGTGGACTTACAAGAAGTTTACGAGCGCCGCTATCGGGAAGAGCCGTTCGTGGATGTAATGCTTCCAGGAAGTTATCCCGATACACGAAGTGTGCGGGGAGCCAATGTCTGTCGAATGTCCTGGCATCGTCCGGGCGGCGGCGACACAGTGGTGGTTTTGAGCGTAGAGGACAACCTCGTCAAGGGTGCCGCCGGACAGGCGGTGCAGAATATGAACATCATGTTCGGACTCGACGAGCGGCTGGGCCTCACGCAGACGGCGCTGGTCCCGTGAGCAGCACGGTTGGGCAGGGGGTTCGGTAATGCGAGTGAAGGCTCAGGTCATTCGCCCGTACCACCCGGTGAGAAAATTTGTCATCGCGGGGATAGGGGTGCTCGCGATGGGCGCGTCGGCATATGTGCTTTACTCGAATGCGAGTGATTGGGCGCAGGAAGAATTGTCGGTCTTGAGCGAGGAACGTGACAAGCTGATGATCACCGTCGAAGCTTTACGTGAGGGAAACACGGACCTTCGCGCGCGCGTGGCGATTCTCGAGCGCGCGCAA
>JAZGDW010000239.1:0-42707 GCA_036478295.1 Candidatus Krumholzibacteriia bacterium | reverse complement strand
GAATGCGAAGAGAAGACGCTCGGCGCTCGTACCGTTCGGTCCTTCGATCATCACCCGGATCGCGGGGTTGTTCATGGCATCGGCGGGGTCCGGCGTCCGCCCGACGCGAAAATCGGGTGCAAACTCGGTAATGCGGAAACGGTAGCCTGCCGCCTTCATCCCGGCCGGCACGCCAGCGGGTACCGCCATGCGGTGTGTCTCCTCGTCGATGACGACGACCATCTCGCCCCGCGCCGTTCCCGCCTCCACGGTTTCCACTTCCTCCCCGACAAAATGCACCGTCACACCACTCGCCCGGAACGCGTCACCGAGGTCCAGGACTCGGTGTCCGCTGTGGCCTCCGGAGTGCGCTTGTGCCGCAAACACGACGACGGGCCGGCCGCCCGGACCCTCCGCCAGGCGCTCGTCCATGTGCGGCCAGTACTCGTCGATCGACACTCGAAAGCGCTCCCTGCCAACTGTGACATCGCGCTGCAGAACGTTCCTGTCCGGTTTGTAGAGACGCACGGGAAAGCTCGCCGATTCCGTGCCCGCCTGCAAGCTCACGTAGTCCGCGGTCGAGTAGATGTAATCGGTCGACGCCCCTTCGCGGATCGCCATGCTGCCCTCGTAGGCAAAAAAGCGCGTGATCCCGGCCCCGAGGAGAACGATGATGAACGCGATGTGCGTAATGACGTAGCCGGTCTGATGCTTGCGGTATGGGAGATTGGCGACGAGCGCGACGATCACGTTCAGCACCAGCAGCGCCAGCAGTGCTTCGAACCAGCGCGCGTTGTATACCAGCGCCCGTGCACCCGCCGCTCCGTAGCGCACCTCCAGGAACGTGGCGACGGCGATGGAAACGGCAAAGGCGGCAAGAATCACCAGGGTGAGTTTGGCCGAGCCGAGCGCCCGGATAATCGGGTTTTTGTTGCGTGTTTGATTCATTAGTGTTCCCTCACGTAGTGAACGATGGCTTCGAACTGACTCTTTCCATCGAGTCCCGCTTCGGACAGTACCATGTGGGCCTGGCCGCTTCCCAGAAAGCGCCCCTTGCGAAAAGGATGCAGTGTCATCTTGCGACCGCGCTCGGAACGGATCCAGCGATACATGGTCGGCAGGGTGAAGCCCGTAATCCCCATCGCCTCTTCGGAACGTTCACGCGGCAGGATTCGTTCCTGCTCGTCCTCCGGCAGCAGGTCGAACAGCTCCGTGCTGGCGATGTAATACACGTTGAGGTCGATACCCTCTATCTCGAGCAGCTTCATCGCCCCGTCCACGAAGGCGTACGCGACGTCGCTGCCCTGGAGTATTAGCGTTCCGTCTCCCTCGCCCTTCGCGCGGCGCAGCTGGTAAACGCCGGAGCGCACGTCGTCTGCTGGAGCCAGGCCGAGCCCCTCGCGGTCCAGCACCGTTTCCGCGGGCCGGGTGACAAATGGGGCGATGACCGCCGGGCGCCGGGCGAGCGCCGCCGACATGAGCGGCCACACCTCCTGCGGGTCCCAGGGAGTGAGCGTTATCATGGTGCCGAGCGGGAAGTTCTCTTGCAGGAGCTGCAGCGCCTGCGGGTCGGCGTGCGTAGGGCCATCCTCACCGGTCTTGACACCGGTGTGTGCGCACACGAGGACAAAGGGACGGTAGGCCTCGCCGGTAACCGCCTCCCGTGCCTGGTTGCCGATGGCGTGCAGGCGCGCGGCGATGTGCCCGAGCGGCGCGTTGAACGCCCCGTAGGAAGAACCCACCCCGATATGATGCCCGTAACTGGAAAGGCCCGACAGCACCCCCGCCATCGCGTCCTCGCAGATGCCGCCGATCGAAAGCAGGCGCGCGCCGGGGTTGGCATGGGCGTTGTAATAGCCGTCGTCGAAACCTTTGCCGATCGCGTTCACGCTCGTCGAACCCAACAGATCGGCCGCCGCGCCGAACACCGCACCGCCGCTCTCCTTATTGTAGTACTGAAGCACCTTGCCGAGCTCCCCGCGTAGCGTGGTGGAAGCACCGGGTTTTAGCCGTAATTCCTCGGGCACACCGTTGCGGGCGGCGGCTTCGTAGATCGCTGCCGCATTCGGCGCCTTGCTGCGCGGCTTGCGCCCGCGGACGTCGAGTCGCCGGCGGGCTTCGACCAGGCGTTTCGCCATCGCCTCGGCCACGCTTCGCTGGGAGTCGAGCGATGTACGAAGCGTCATGAGTGCATCCCAGAAACACTCCTCCACGACTTCCGTCACCGTTCCGCCCACGCAGCGCTGGCCGGCGGGCTCACAGTCGCATCGTGGCAGTGTACCACCGGTCTTCTCGAGCAGCGGCTGCAACGCTTCGTAAAAGCCGTCGCTGCACAGCTTGTGTCCCGCCCCGTGGGATGCCTTGCCCTTGATACCGTATTGCCAGCCCTTCGTCGTACGGTAGACGATCGCCGTCGGCTGGTGGTTGTCCAGGGAGAGCGCCTTGCGCTGTGCCGTGATTATCTGCTGGAAGTCGGTGCCGTCGGGCACATAAATAACGTTCCAGTCATGAAGATAAGCGAACTCCGCCGGTGTCCACTGTACGTAATCACCGGGCTTGTCGCCGTCGCGGCAGACGTGATTGCTGTCGATGGACGCCTGGTTCCAGTCGACATGCAGAATAGCGTTTTTCAACGACGCCGTTCCCGCGGCGGCCATGGCTTCGCCGACACGCCCGGGGGTCATTCCGCCTTCTCCTTCGACGATGTGGACGCGCGGCGCGTCGTCTCCGTAGTAATCCGCAGCCCCCAGGGCGAGTCCCAGGGACGTGCCCATACCGACGCCAGAAGCGCCGGTGGACAATCGCACGAACGGTGTGCCGGGGGTCGGGTGTCCGTCCAGGGCCTTGGCCCTGAACTCTTTGAAGAGCGGTGTCGTTGCCGTCGGGTTGCGGCGAAACCCGAGCAGGTCCTCGATGCGCAGCTGACACCGTTCGTCCGCGGGCAGGAGTTCCGGCGCGCCGATGACCATCATCTCATTGCGAAGCGCCCACATGCAGTAGAGGCCCAGCGCCTTATGGCCGGCGGCGTACGAAATAATGTCCGCGTCCTCCCGGTCCGGATTGGAGACGTCGTAGTCCATGGAGTCGAAGAGAATACCTGCAACAAAACGTCCCGACGAGACGGAACCACCCGGATGACCGGAGGTGGGTACGTAGTTGAAAAGCGCCGCGCACAGCGAACGGTACACGAGGTCGAACGTCTCGAACGTCTCGACTTCCCCGGCACTGAGTGGGTTGCCGGAGGCGTTCACCTCGTCGCGCACGTCGATGTAGACCCCGCGCCTTGGACCCAATGTGAATGCCATGACTTGCTCCTTCGCGTCAGTAGAGATACGCGCCCTCATCGATGAACTGGTCGAACCCGGCCTTGTCTTGCGACGCGTTGCCTATGCGCCGCAGCCCTTCGCTGAGCGAAGCCAGGTCGGCGGCCGTAGATAGCCTCAAGTAATGTTTGCCCTCGCTGCCGACGATGCCGAAAGAACGCCGGTCCATGGTTGCGACGCCGTGGTGGTACAAGGCAAACATCTGAAAAAGTGTGGACGGTGTCGTTTTCGATCTCGTTGCGGGATCCAGCTTCTCGTAGGCTTCGAGAACGCCCAGCTTGCTGCATACGCCGCCGATATTTGGAAATACATAGAACGCGCCCTCTGGTCTGGCGCAGCGGATGCCCGGAATTTTGTTCAGGCCTGCCACGACCACATCGCGCCGCTTCTCGAACTCCATCACCATCTCGGCGATGATGCGCCTGTTGACGCTGTTCTCCAGGGCCTCCCTGCCCGCCTCCTGGATGAAGGGCGGCGTGCACGAGATGATGTTGATGTTGAGTTGTTTGAAGACCGCCGCCTCTTGCTCCGTCGGCAACACGGCGTACCCGAGCCGCCATCCTGTCATCGCGTACGACTTCGAGTGTCCGCTGACAAGGATCGTTTTCTCCGCCATGCCGGGAAGCGATGCGATGCTCTCGTGCCGCTTGCCGTCGAAAATGATGTCCTCGTATACCTCGTCCGAGTAGATGCGGATATCCGGCGGCGCCTTTTTCCGAATCACGCCCGCGATATCCTGCAGGTCTTCCTTCGTCAGCACGCCACCCGTGGGATTCGAGGGCGAATTGATAATGAGAACCTTGGTCTTCGACGTGATGAGTTTTTCCAGGTCTGTGGCGTCGAATCGAAAATCCTTTTCCTCTTCAAGATGCAGGGGTACCGGCACGCCGCCGACGAAGGTGACCCACGACTCATAAATTGGAAAACCCGGGCTGGGGTAGATAACCTCGTCTCCCGGGTTCACGTGTGTCATCATCGTGTAGCAAATCGGCGGTTTCGCGCCCGGCGTCACGACGACCCGCTCGGGGCCGACGTCGATGCCTCGCGTCTTTGAAACCTGCCGGGCGATGGCCTGCCGCAGCGGCATTATCCCCTGCGGGTCGGTGTAGTGGGAATTGCCGATGCGGATGTTCTCGATCGCAACCTGGTTGATGTTATCCGCGCTATTGAAATCCGGTTCGCCGAGGTTGAGCTTGACCACGGTCATGCCCTTTTCCTCGCAGCGCCGAATGTCGACGCCGATTTTGAACGCGTTTTCCGTGCCGAGTTGAGCGATTCGTTCCGCGAAGCGATTCATGCTCGCACCCTCCCTTGTCAGCCCTGTTCCTCCAATAAAAAAACAGCGACAGAACTACCTACATTCTGCCCCTGTCTCGTTTACCTGAGAGATTACCCTACGCCCGTAGGGCTTACCCCGTCGGTGCCCAGGCCAATGCCCCGGATCTTTCCAGGAGACACCAGAGTCCAGTCCTTTTGCCTGAGAGTTTCGGCCGCTGGCGACCTTGCCCCTTCGGCGCCCGCCCGTGGGGCGGATCTCTCCTGTGACTCTGTTATCAGACTACCGAAAAATATTTCGTAACCTGGTTAAATATAACACCCGGCACGTATTTCGTTCGGCTTATTTTATTGAGATTTATCAAGTTAGCAGCCCCGCGCACATCGGTCCCCACCGACCGCCCGTAGCAGGGGCGGCGGCGCGAAGTGCGCGTGTAGTAGCGGCAAGAAGCGGCGGCGCAAGGAAGTCGTCGCCGGCCGTCGTTCACCGGGGCGGGGTGTCGGCGCGTCCTTACGCTCCGGGAAGATTGCCTACGGTCTATCGGTATCGATCTGCGGCGGTGGATTATCGCCGATGGCCCATTGACCCGCGGGCGTGATCCATGCCGCATAGTGATACGATCCGCGTGGAACGCCCTTTCTCAGAGTGAGGGTTACGGGCGCACCCGACTCGACGTTCCTCTGCCAATCGGTATCCACACCGTCAAAGATGCACTGATCTTTGTGCTCGGGAAGCGCGTCGGTGAACTGCAGGTGGGCCGTCACTCCCTCCTGAACGACGTTCCACGTCACCGTGTCATGGAGGTGTACCCTGCCGTTGTCGGGACGGCTCACTTTCCAGGTATCACCTTCCAGGTACACGCTGACACTATGGTTCTTCGGGGTTGGTTTTTCCGGGTTCTCCATGATGAAAACCCTCCTTTCCGAGCTGTCCTCGTCGCTCGGGTTAATGCTCAGCGCGGTCCGCGTTATGGCTAACCGCGGCGCCTCGTCGCCAGCTCCTCGAAGCGGGCATCCGTCCGCAGATCCACGAGGAACGGGTCACGTTCCACTTCTTTCATCGGATAACCGGCATCCAGTGCCTTTTCAATCCATTCCAGTGCTTTTCCCCTGTCGCCCAGCTGTTCGTATGCAAAACCGTAGTTGTATAACACCCACCAGTTGCTCGGTGCAATCTTGAACGCCTCCTGCAACATCGATAATGCCTTTGGGCCTTCTTCGAGCACCACGTAGTACCCGGCCAACGACGCCAGCAATTCCGGGTCTCGCGGATTTATCGCCCTGTTCTCTTCGGCCATTTCCGCGGCATGGCGATAAGTGGCAAGAGCTTCGCTCCGCTTACCCGGCCTCCAGTATTGGGCGTTTGCCAGGTTCGCCCAGGTGACGTAACTGGTGTTGTTGAGCGCGAGCGCCTTCTCGGTGCTCGCCGCCGCGGCGACGTAGCGCCCCTCGATGTAGTGAAGAATTCCCAGGTTCGAGTAGACTCGATAGTCCGGTTCGATTTGGGCGGCTTGCTCCCACATCTCTCGCGCCTCCTGCCAACGCTCCTGGGCGTAGTAAATCGCACCCAGCATATTGTATCCCCGGCTGTTGTCGGGTGCGAGGGCTACAACGCGGTTCATCGCCACCAACGCATCGTCATAACGTCCTCTGGAATGGTAGAAGATCCCCAGGTCGTCGTGGCCGCCCCAATAGCCGGGCTTCAATTCAATGGCTTTTTGATAGGTCGATTCCGCCTCGGCCAACCGCTGCAGATTCTCGTACGCAGACGCCAGGCCGCGATGGGCCTCGGCACTGGAGGGATCGAGCGCGAGCGCGTACTGGAACGCTTCAACTGCTCGTTCATCGTTGCCCGTCCCTTTGTAGATCACTCCTGCGGTCACATGCACGGGCGCCAACAGATCGTTCAACTCGACGGCACGCTCACCGTTCCTCACCGCCGGCTCCACCCACCGCGTGTCCATCGAATACCGGTATTTTCGCCAGTACGCCTCTCCCAGACCGGCATACGCCAGCGCGTAGAGAGAATCTTCTTTGATCGCTCGCTCGAACAAGGAGACAGCGTGGTCCAGGTTGTCGACTTTTTGGTAGCGCTGGAGGTACCCGAGACCCTGCAGGTAGTAATCGTTTGCCGCCGCCATGACCGTGCCACCCTCGGTGAGCAGCCTTTGTGTTTCCGGACCCAGTTCGAGATTCAGCAGGCCGGCCGCCTTGATCACCGTGTTATCCTGCAATGCCGAGACGTTGGTCAGCGGTTCGTCGATTACCGCCGAGCTCAACTGTCTCGGCGTTTTCTTGCCCACCTCGATCAGGTTCAGGGTGAGCCGGTAGCTGTCCCCGAGCTGCTGGATACTCCCGGTAAACACCAGGTTCACGGCGAAGAGGCGCCGGGCCTCGCTGGGACTGGCCACCTGCCAGTGGCGCACCTCGCTGGCTGGTATTACCCACAGCGATTCGTGAAACCGTTCCAGCTGGGTGAGCTTGCTGGTCAGGGTTTCCACCAGGCCGGCGCTGAAAGCCTCGTTTACCGGCCCCATGTTCTCGAACGGCAGCACGGCGATGTGTTTCTGGTCCGGCGCCCGTGTGAACAGTTCCTGTACGGCGTTCCGGAGCATCGGACTCAACGCGAGGAGAATCACCACAGCGGCCGCTATCGCCAGCGGGGAACGGACCCTCCGGTACCACTCCCGCCGGACAAGCGAGCGGCCGCCCGATGGTCCCCCCATCAGTCTGTGCAGGTCCTCGCGCAGCTCGGTCATCGTCTGGTAGCGTTTGTCCACTTCCTTGTGCAGTGCCTTGTCCATTAGTTCTTGCAGGCCCGCGGGGATGTCACTGCGGTATGTCGAGAGCGGCTCGGGGTTCTTGTGCATGATCCCGTAGAGCACGGCTGCTTCGTGGTCGCCTTCGAAGGGAATCGTTCCCGTGAGCATTTCGTACCACACGACGCCCAGCGAAAAAATGTCCGTGCGCTCGTCGATCGCATCACCGCGCGCCTGCTCCGGCGACATGTACACCAGCGTACCCAATGTGCGCCCCGTCCGTGTGATTCTGGAGGTGCCACTTTGCGTGGCCAGGCCAAAATCGACGATCTTCACCCTGCCCTTGTCCGTTATCATCACGTTCGCGGGCTTTATGTCGCGATGGACGATGCCGTGCCGGTGTGCCTCGGCCAATCCCCGCGCGACCTGGTCTATCGTGTGCGCCACCTCGTCCGTGGACAAGTGGCCGCGTGCGATTTTCTTCTTCAGGGTTTCGCCCTTGTAGTGGGCCATGCAGATGAACATACGACCCTGGGGGGTTTCGTCGATTTCGTGGATGTTGCAGATGTTCGGGTGATCCAGGGCGGAGGCTGCCTGAGCCTCGTGCCGGAAACGGGTCTTGAACTCCTCGTCGCGGGTCATTTCGGGCGGCAGGAACTTGAGGGCAACATCGCGTTTGAGGCGGTTGTCCCACGCCTTGTAGACAACGCCCATGCCGCCCCCGCCGAGTTTCTCGACGATCTTGTAATGCGAGATAGTCTGCCCGATCATAAGGCCACCGTTGCCGAGTCGGAGTCACCGCCGCCCGCAGATGTTGTTCGGAGAGATGCTACTTAGAGTTTAACACCGGACTTAACGCGTGTCAAAACAGATCGCCCATCCCTGTAAAGCACTTTTAGAATGTCCGCCCCCGGGCCTCCTGCGACACCAGGCCTTGTGTGGCCACTGGAGCTGTCGCTGGGTGCAGTTTATGCTGCCTTCTCGAGGTACAAGCTGAAAAGTGGATTGCACTTACCTCGGAGCCCCTCAGTTTCGCACATTGCGGCGCCTGGGAAGGCACCGGGGCTGGGTTTACGCGTGGCGAGCGCCGTGCGGAGGCGAAGTCATACTATGGAGCAGGATATGGACAGGTACTTTCCAACCAGCTTCGTCGAGTTGATCGGCGGCGTGACGGCCCTGGCGGCGGTCGGGCTGGCCGTGTTGTCGATTCGCACGCGCGGGCGGGCACACGCGACCAAGATGTTCGCGATCCTGTCGGTTGCCTCGCTGGCGTGCTTCTCGCACCACTGGGGCACGTATATGGTCGCGCTCTTTATCGTCGCCACGGCGGTGACCGAACTCGATTTTCTGCAAAACCTCGCCGCCATCATCCGCGGCAACAAACCCTACTTCGAGTACAAGAAAGAACTCCTCTCTCCGGAAGAGGCCCAGCGCAAGATAGAAGCGAACGGACACCACGGCTTCGCCGATCAAAAGGCGCGGGCTCGCCCCAGGAGCAGGCGGGAGCGCCGCTCACCGCGGCGTATGAGCCAGGCGACCTTCCGGGCCGCCGTCGAGCAGCTGGCGGCGAAAAAGCTCTCGGAGATTTTCGGAGGGGCCGTCGAGACGCACGTGCGATTCTCGTTCAACGGGTTCTCGGTGGAAATCGAAGGCATTATCCAGGGGAACGGCCGCGCCTCGGACAAGCTCTTTGAATTCAAGTACGTCAGGAAACGGGTGCCAACTTCCCACCTGATCGACAAGGTACGTCAGCTGGAAGAGGCGGCCGACCGCTACGCGGTTATCACCGGACGTTCTTGCGAGTTTCACCTGGTTGCCATTATGCTCGACGGGACGAAGTTTCCCGCAGCCGCCGCCGCGGACATTCAGCGCGCCATCGACGCCAGCCAGTACGGGGCGAGCCTGCGTGTGCTGACACCGGCGGATATCGGCCTCGACCTTGTCGATGCGGCGTCCCTCGAGGAGACGCGAGCATGAGAGTGAGCGACGTGCCCCGGCGGGCGGTCCCACAGGCGGTGAGCCGGACTGGCATGCCCCGCAACAGGAGGTTTTACCATGGCTGAAGATGTGGACGAACTCCATGCCATCGACCGAGTAACGGAATCCCTTTACGCGAGCGTTTGTTTCGAAAAAGGCGGTGTCCCCGATCTCGAACAGCTGAGGCGACTGTTCATTCCCGAGGGGATCCTCATCAACAACAGCGACGACAGTCCGGCCATCATGAGCGTCGACCAGTTTATCGAGGCGATCCACCTGCAGATATCCAACGGCTCGCTCGAGGCCCTGCAAGAAGCGGAGATCGCAGGCAAGACGGAGATCTTCTCCAGAATCGCGCACCGCTTGAGCAGTTACGAAGCCACAATCGGTCCGGACCCGTCCCATATCCTGGCCCGGGGCGTCAACAGCATCCAGTTCATCAAGGCCAGCGGCGTGTGGCGCATCACCGCACTGGTGTGGAACGACGAAACGGACCTCCAGCGGATACCCAAGCGACACCTGTGACCCATACCTGCGGGCGGCGTGTTCCGAAGAGACGTGATAAAAAAATGACCGGCCCACTCGTACGGCGGGCCGGTCATCGCTTGCCTGGGTGTCATGGGGTTTACCAGTACCAGGTCGCCTGTGCGGTCAGCGAGACGAAGTCAACGCTCTCCGTGCCGTCGCCGTCGATGTTCAGGTAGGCGTACTGAAACTGGGGTCCCAATGCGAACTTTGGCGTGAGCCGCCACTCGTAGCCGAACGACGCCAGCGCACCGAAGCCGGTTTCGGTGTCGTCGAACGTGAAGTTGCCGCTCGTTATCTTGGCGGAACCCGTCGCCACGCCGATACCGCCTCGCAGGTAGAAACCGATGTTGTGCGGAAATACCGTGACCGCAAACGTGGTAACCGTGCCGGTCAGTTCGAGGTTCGCACCGGTTCCGGAGATATCGTAATCCTTGATCCACGTGGTATTCTCCAGGCCGACGGTGACCCGCTCGTTGACGGCCCATCCGAGCCTGAAGTTACCCGACCCGCTGTTCGCGCGGTCCGGGTTGAGACCCTGGACCTCCGCACCGGCGTTTCCCCAACCGAGGCCGAGCCCGAGATAGAACCCGTCCCGCGCATGGGCGTGGTTACCCGCGAGCGCCGGAGCGGCTACAAATTGTACAGCGAGAACTAAAAATGCCAGTCCAATGACATGGGCTTTGCGCATGGCTTGCCTCCCGAGTCGTATGATTGTATCCCTATCGAGACGGTGCGGCTCATGTTTGCAACAGGTTACGAGTAACACTTCGATTGTATTCTGAAGTCTCGATAGAGCGTTGCCGGCGAGAGGGTTGCAAATATCAAACCATCCCTGCCGTTCCGCAACCTTTTTGACAGGGCTCATGGACGTTGCGAGAAGGCCGGACCACTGGATGCCGGCACCCGCTGCATATCGGGTGGAGACAGTGCGCTACCGTGAGAAAGAACCTGGTTTATAAGAAACGCCTAAAAGTAGGCCTCAGTCCGAACTTGACCGACCCCGACCGGACATCCCATCCGGTCGAGTCTCGCTCGTCTCGCCTTAGGCTGCCGCCCGACGACTGGCGAACCAGTTCACTGCTCGACCAGGTGACCTGTACCCACGAGGTGTACTCGGCATGAATGCTCAAGCTTCGTTTGACGAACCACTCGACCCCGAAAAGAGCCGAGACACCTACCCCCTAGGAGCGGAAGTCCTCCGTACTAGTGTTCCTGCGCAGTACCGAATCGGACGGTGACTTCGCAAAATTGATGGCCTTGCGGTGGTCGCGGCTGTATAGAAGCCCCCTCGGGGTTCGCAGGCGGTCCCTAAAAATTCCCGTAATTTTCCCTTGACATACCAGACAAATGTCTGGTATGATACCAATATGTCACCCCGGACCCCAAAAGGCCAGACCCGCGAGCGAATCTACCGGTTCGTGCGCAAGCGCCTGCTCGAAGGACTGCCACCGACCGTGCGTGAGGTACGGGACGCCTTTTGCTTCAAGGCTGTGGAAACAGCACGAGAGCACCTGGAGCAGCTGGTCAAGGAGGGGCGTCTGGCCAAAAGGAAGGGCAAAGCCCGGGGGTACTCCCTGCCCGGCCTCGAAAAGATCCCTGTGGTCCTTCCGATTCCCCTCCTGGGGAGAGTGGAGGCGGGTGACCCGACAACGGCGGTGGAAGACATCGAGGGCTATGTACCCGTGCAATCCCGGGGTGCGGGCGATCTTTTCGCCCTCACCGTCCAGGGGGAAAGCATGACCGGTGCGGGGATCATGCCCGGCGATATCGCCATTGTCCGCCACCAGCCGACGGCGGACTCGGGTGATGTGGTCGTGGCCCTGTTGGGTGATGAAGCGACGGTCAAACGGCTCCGCATCAAGAAGAACCGGATCGAGCTCCACCCGGAAAATCCCGAATTCAAGCCGATCATTCCCGACCCGGATGAATTGATCATTCTGGGCAAAGTGATCGAGATAAGACGTTACATCGAGATTCCACAGGTTTAACAGAGTTTGACGCGATAAGAGAATTTTGTAATGGCTTCCTCCCGCCCGATCATACTCGAGCGCTCCGGCACGGCCGTCCAGGTTGTACGTCAGCTGCCGCGCACCGACAAAGAAGCTCATGCGGCAACCGGGGCTTCCCGAGGAGCGGCCGCTCCTCGGGTGCCCGGGCGAGCGCCCGCAGCCTGGTGTCTGGATACGCTCCGGGGCCGCTTTCTCGAGATTTCTACCCCGGCTGTTTCCATGACGGCGGCGGCTTCCCTCATCCTCGACTCGCAGCACCGCGGGGAGCCCGCCGCCTGGGTTGCTTTGCAAGACTCCACCTTTTTCCCTCCCGATTTCGCGGCATGCGGCATCGACCTCGAATCGCTGCCGGTCGTTCGCGTACCCCACCTCTTGTCGGCGGCACGCGCGGGCGAACAGCTCCTGCGCTCCGGGGGGTTCGGCATTATCGTGCTCGATCTCGGGAGCGAAATCGACATGCGCATCGCGGTGCAGGCCCGCCTGGCCGCACTGGCCCGAAAACATCACACCGCACTTCTCTGCCTCACCCACAAAGAACCGGCGGTCCCGTCGCTGGGGCCGCTGGTTTCCCTCCGTGCGCAGGGGGTGATACACAAGACGGGGTTCGACCGGTTCACCTGGGAGCTCGAGATCCTGCGGGACAAACGCCACGGACTGGGTTGGCATCATACGGAGGTGTACCGTGGACCGGATGGCCTGTGTTAACCTGCCCGCCTTTCCCCTGCAACTCCTCATCCGCCGGCACCCCGATTGGAAAACGCTCCCGGCGGCGGTTGTGGACAAGGACACACCGCAGGGTGTCATCCTGTGGGTGAATTCCCGTGCCACGCGTTATCGCATCCTCCCGGGCATGCGGTACGCCAAGGGCCTCTCGCTCTCACCCGATCTTCGGGCCGGTGTGATTGCCGCCCCCGAGATCGAAAAACACATAACCGCCCTGACCGAGCGGCTGCGCTTCTTTACGCCGGATGTCGAACCGTCGCAGCACGCGCCGGGAATCTTCTGGCTCGGCGCCTCCGGGCTCTCGCTGCTTTATCCCTCTATGAAAAAGTGGGCGGGTCTCATCGGCTCGGAGCTTGCGCGGGACGGATACCACTGGACGGTAGCGGTGGGCTTTACACGTTACGGCACCTACGCCGCAGCGCAGGCGTGCAAAAAGATACTCGTCTTCGACAGCGCCGCGCAGGAACGAAAGCACGCGCGCACGGTGCCGCTGGTACGCCTGGGTTTCGACCCCGTACTCCGAAGTGCCCTCGACCAGCTTGGCATCACTTCACTGGGTGAATTCATCGACCTTCCCGCAACGGGAATTCGCAAGCGCTTCGGTCCCGAGGCACACACACTCTACAAGCTCGCCAAAAACGAGTTGTATGCGCCCATCGATCCGCTCGCGCCCCGGGAACCGTTTGCGGCAGGGACCACGCTCGACCACCCCGTGGACGACGTCGCACGTCTCTTGATCGTTGTCGAGACGCTGCTGGAATCGATTGTGGCTTCGCTCGTGGAAGAAAACATGGCGGTCGCTGCGATCTCACTCTCGCTCACACTCGACAACGGCGAGAAAAGAACCGAACGGCTGCGCCCCGCCGCGTCCACCATCGATGCCACCCAAATTCTCAAGCTCATTGAACTCCGCCTGCAAAGCATTTCACTCAGCTCCGGCGTGGTCGATATCACCGTCGAGGCCGAAGAGGTCACAGCCGTACCCAGGCAACTGCAACTTTTCTCGCAAGAACCAACGCGTGATCTCCGGGCGGCCGACCGTGCGTTCGCGCGTCTGCGCGCCGAGTTCGGAGAGCATGCGGTGATGAAGGCAACGCTTCGCGACGGCCATCTACCTGAGGCGCGCTACCGATGGGAGCCGATGGAAAAACTGCCCCTTCCATCTCCACGCAAGGTCAAGGCACGCAGTCTTGTGCGGAAGATTTTTTCGAAGTCCATCGCGCTGCTGTCATGGTCGCACCGTACGGGAGATGGTCGTCCTACAAACCCGCCGCAGTACCACGGACGTCAGCACCATACCGGACGTCCCTTTTTTGGCATCGAGGCGCGCCCGCCTGAAGATATGTCAAGGCCGACCGGACCCCGTGCCGGTCCCGGCGTCATCGGTCCTTACATCATCTCGGGCGGGTGGTGGATGCGAAGGATTCACCGCGAGTACTACTATATCCGCAGTACGCAGGGCCGTTGGCTGTGGATCTATTACGACCGGCGCCGCAGGCGCACCTTTGTCCAGGGCGAAGTGGCATGACCCGGCGTCAACGGGCACACGGCTATGTGCCCCTGTGGTGCAAGAGCAACTACTCGTTTCTCGAAGGCGCGAGCCACCCCGAGGAGTTGGTCGAGCAGTGCGCGCAACTGGGTATCGAGACGCTCGCGATTACCGACCGCGACGGCGTATACGGTATCGTCCGCGGCCACGTAAGAGCCCGGGCACTCGGCGTGCACCTGATCATCGGCTCGCAGGTAACCGTCGAGGACGGCTCCACCATTGTGCTTCTCGCCACCAACCGTGCAGGGTATACCGGTCTCTGCCGTTTGATCTCCGGCGGGCGCCTGCGCTCGCCCAAGGGCGAATGTACCGTACGCTGGAGAGAAATCTGTACACACGCCGGAGGACTGATCGCGCTCTGGGGCGGTGAACGCAGTCTGCTGGCGGCGCGGGCAGACCCGCTCTTTGTCGCACGCAACCTGCGTGAAGCCTTCGGCGACAGGCTTTACGCCATGGTAACGCGTCACCGGCGCGCCGGCGACGTGCGGCCGGAACGGCGCACCCGTGAGCGCGCGGCGCGTTACCGCATTCCCACCACGGCCGCCACCGAAGTGCTCTACCACACACCGAAGCGGCGCGCCGTGCAGGACGTGCTTACCTGCATTCGATTCGGGGTGACACTATCCACGGCGGGCCGGCTCATCAAACCCAACGCCGAGCACGCCTTGAAGTCCAAAGAAGATTTCTTCGCCCTTTTTGCCGACGATCCCGAATCGGTATGGCGCACCGAAGAAGTGGCCGCGCGGTGCAGCTTTTCTCTGTCTGAAATCCGCTACCGCTACCCTTCCGAGGAACTGCCCGACGGCAGCACATCCAAGGAACGGCTGCGCGAGCTGACGCTGCGGGGTGCCCGCTGGCGCTATCCCGAAGGCATCCCAGGGGGCGTCATTGCGCAACTCGGAAAGGAACTCGACCTCATCCACGATCTCGACTACGAGGGGTATTTCCTCACCATGTGGGAGATCGTCCGTTACTGCCGCAACCGCGAGATTCTCTGCCAGGGTCGTGGTTCGGCGGCCAATTCGGTGGTGTGTTTCTGCCTGGGAATAACCGCCGTCGACCCGGTGCGGACCGGTCTTCTCTTCGAGCGCTTTATCTCGCGCGAACGCGCGGAGCCGCCGGACATCGACCTCGACATCGAACACAACCGGCGCGAAGAGGTGATTCAACACGTCTACGAGAAGTACGGCCGCACGCACGCAGCCATGGTCGCCAATTTCATCCGTTACCGGGCGCGTTCGGCCATCCGTGACGTCGGCAAGGTGCTCGAGCTGTCGGAGACCACCATCGACCGCTTTGCCAAACTGCTCTCCTATTACGACACCGTTTCACCGGAGACGCTGAAGCCGACGGGCTTCGACCCACAAAATCCACGTCACCGCCACCTTCTGGACTTGATACTGGAGATCCAGGATTTTCCCCGGCACCTCTCCATTCATCCCGGTGGTTTTCTTCTCGGCCACGAGCCGGTGCGCGACCTGGTACCGATCGAGAACGCCACCATGCCGGACCGCACCGTGATCCAGTGGGACAAGGAAGATCTCGAAGCGCTGGGACTTTTCAAGGTGGATCTTCTGGGGCTGGGCATGCTCACGGTCATCGACATTGCGTTTCGCTCGATCGAGATGGTTTCAGGCAAGCGCTATTCGATGGCCACGGTGCCGGCCGATGATGAAGCGACCTTTGAAATGATCCGGCGGGCGGACACGGTGGGCGTCTTTCAAATCGAAAGCCGCGCACAGATGGCAATGCTGCCCCGCCTCAAGCCCCGCACCTACTACGACCTGGTTATCGAAGTGAGCATCGTGCGCCCCGGTCCCATTACCGGTGGCATGGTGCATCCCTACCTCCGCCGCCGAAACGGCGAAGAGCAAATTATCTACCCGCACCCGTCCTTGAAACCTGTTTTGGAAAAAACACTCGGCGTACCGCTCTTTCAGGAACAGGTGATGCGGATTGCCATGGTAGCGGCGGATTACACACCGAGCGAGTCCGACCAGCTGCGGCGTGACATGGCCGCGTGGCGGCGGTCGGGCCGGCTCCTCCGTCACCGCGACCGATTGATCTCGCGCATGATAGCGAAGGGGATTTCCAGAGCATTCGCCGAGCGGGTGTTCAAACAGATACAGGGATTCGGCGAGTACGGTTTTCCGGAAAGCCATGCGGCGAGCTTTGCCCTCATTACCTATGTCACCGCATACCTCAAATGCCATCACCCTGCGGCGTTCACCTGCGCACTCTTGAATGCGCAGCCGATGGGATTCTACTCGCCATCTACGATAATCGACGACGCCAAGCGTCACGGCATCCATGTACGGCCGGTACACGTACAAAAGAGCCGCTGGGAGTGCACGCTCGAGCCGTGCCGCGAGAGCGGCGAAGGGTTCGCCGTACGCATGGGGCTGGGATACGTGCGCAGTTTTCGCGAAAGCGCCTGGGAACGCATAGAGACCACCCGCCAGCTGGGAGAGTTCAAGTCGCTCGAAGACTTTGCGGAAAGAACCGATCTCGAAGACGCGCCCCTCCGGCGGTTGTCCGAAGCGGGCGCTTTCGAGTGCTTCGAGAAAAACCGGCGCAATACGATCTGGCAAGTACGTGGTCTGGACCGTACCGCCGCTCCGCGGCTGCCGCTAAACGCCACCCGGTCGAAAACGCGTTTTGCACCGTTGAGTTTTTTTGAAACCATCGACTGGGATTACCGTGCAACCGGCCACAGTCCCCGCGCGCACCCGCTCACCCCGCTGCGCGATTGGCTTGCGGCCCAGGGCCTGCCCGATGCAAGGGAGGTAAAAGACATGCCCGATGGACGGCGCGTTCGCTACGCCGGCCTGGTCATCTGCCGCCAGCGTCCGTCGACGGCGGGCGGTGTGGTTTTTATGACTTTGGAAGACGAGGCGGGATTCGTAAACGTCGTTGTCTGGCAGAATGTTTTCAAACAGCACACCGTGCTGGTCAAAACCGCCTCGTTTATTGGAGTGACGGGGCGATTGCAGGTGGCCTCGGGCGTGACCCATCTCATTGCCGAGACCCTCTGGGCCCCAAAAGTGCCCACCCGGCCCGGGCATGGCAAGAGCCGTGACTTTCACTGATGTGTACAGGGAGGAACCACGCTCCAGAGAGGGCTGGGGGGTGACACTGCGTGTCAGTACCGGTGTGGCCGCCAGGCAGCTCGGTCACGTACTGGAAGCTACGGCACCAACCACGGTGGCCAGCGCTTGCACGATGGCTTCCTCGTTTATCGCGCCATGGGACGCGTGCCACACCGCGCGCCGATCTTTGACAAGAATGAGCTGGGGGGACTGGTGCTCCACTCCCAGGCGATCGGCTATCTCGTTCGACACACTGCGTGTTTCCAGGAGATTGACAATATAGACCGGCGCCGAGCCTTCCACCTTTAACCCGACGTACGCAGTCACCCGATCGTGGGCCACTGCCGACAACCCGCACGCCGTGCTGTGCTTGTAGATGAAAACCGCCTCGCGCTCGCTCCTCGCAAGTGCCTCATCGAAGTCACCGATACTCGTCAGCCGCTTCATACCGTCACCCAATGTTGCTGCCGAAGAAGCGCCCAACACTCTGGATATCCATTCGCCGAAACCCATCGTCTCTCGCTCTCGTAGTACTACACCGTAAGTACATGAAAGCATAAATTGGTCCGTCCACTAAAGAAATCCCTCCAATACCGCCTTCGGCATTGGAGGGATTTTCTTGCCTGGTGGCCCCGGACTTGTTCTGATTCGTCGTCCGGGGACACAGCATATCGATCTTCAGTGCGGCGGGTGAGTGCCTATTTCAGCAACACCATACGCCGCGTCAGCGTCTGCTCGCGCGTTTTCAACCGGTAGAAGTAGACACCACTGGCCAGGCCAGCGGCATCCCACGTCACCGTGTGCTCGCCGGCTTGCCGCACGCCATCCACGATGACGTCGACCAAGCGGCCAGTAACGTCGTACACGGCCAGGTGAACCCGCTGCGCGGACGCAATCGAGAACCCGAGACGCGTCACCGGGTTGAACGGATTCGGCGTCGCCGGTAGCAGGCTCGTCGTCAGATTGATCGGGACCGGAGGCGGCGTGCCTTTCGACACGACGTTCAGGACGTCCGTCGTCGCGAACGGCACCCCATCCAGAAACGTGCCGGTCAACGTAACTGTGACGTCCTCCCCCACCGCAGCCGATCCAATCGCAGCTGCGATCGCCTGGGAACTGAACTTCATCTGCACATCAACGAAGCCGTCAGGACCGCCCGGGAAGCAGCCGCCCTCGGGATCGACCGAGGTCGCCACATCTTCAAATATCGTCTTGTCGGCGAGCGGAGCCACGCCTTCGAGACGCATGCTGCCCATATCGATATCCGCGACGTCGAACGACGCAAAACCGAGAACGGCTACCGGAAGAATGCCACCCTTGCGTGTCATGGAGCCGTCAGGGATATTGAAGAGCTGGGCATTGAACGGATTCGGACACGATGCCGGACGGACATCCAGGTCGGCCTGCGGGCACACCACCGAGCATCGACCCGTCGCGTCAATAAACGTGTTGGTCGGCCACCGCGTGGCGCGGATGCTTGCAAACAAGGGGTGCGGCACCACGCAGAGCTTGTCGTTTGTCGCGTCGCTACAGTCCGTACAATTCCACTGGAAGATCGCCTTTTGCAGCACGACCGGCTGAAATCCGTCTCGTGGCAACGGGAATCCCATCGAAATCCCACTGGGACTTGTCCCGAAGGTCACCGGGGGAGTTTCGAGATCGGCGATCCACACCATACTCGGCGGGTAATCGACCTTGTACTCCGCCCCGGTAATAAGGGCGTTGAAGCCCTCAGCGACAATGGTAACCGTGCCCACCACCCCGGTGCCGGGGCAGTCTGTGGCGCGTCCCGTGTCGAAATACACGGTAATCGTTGGCGTCTGAGCGAGCGCGGTGGAGACCAGACAGCACACGCCCACGCACAACGTGACAACACGAAGAATGCACTTCATAACGAACTCCTCAGAATTATGGAAAGAACGTACGTGTTGCAAAGACGCGCGGGTCTCGGTTCTCACCGAGCGTGGGTGCAAGGCAGGATCAGGAAGAGGCGATCACGCTGACGGCAACTATTCGTACCCAACAATCGTCCCTCAACGACGTGAATCTCGATTTACGAGGCCATATGTATACACACGGCTCTATCGCGAAGCATTATACTCCTTTTGGGCACAAATGTCACGAAATCTCTTAAGCTTTCACAGGTACCCGCGCTCCCCAACCCCCGCCGCCCTGCGGGTGCCGGACTCACTCAGAGCCCTGCCCGGCGGAGAACCACCAGCCCGCCTCCCAGCAGCACGAACGCGCCTCCCAGCAGCACGAGCCACCGCGAGCGATGGCGTCGGATCGCCTCCCGGTGGCTCTGCGCGCTCTTGATAAGGTTGTTTGCGCGCAGCGTCCGATTGTCCAGCACCAGCAAGATCTTGCCGATCTCCGTACTGCGCTTCATGACGATTCCCATCGCCGCCGCCCTCTGAAGCGAATCCTGCACGGCCTGCATCTCTTCACCTATTTCGGCGATCACCCGCTGCTGCGTTGCCCTCTCGCGGACGACGTCCTTTTTCTCACGCTCCTGCTCCGTGATGACACGCGAGTATTTCTCTAGCGTGCGACCATCCCGCACCGTGATTACCGCTCCCGCGCCAAACACGACCACCATGGCTACGTACGTGAAACCTCTGAGAATTCGCAGCAATGTCGCTCCTCACCGTCGTGACCCGTGGCGGCCGCTCGACCGCGCCTACTCTGCGGCCGAGTAGACCACCTTTCCACCGACTATCGTATAGCGCACGGAGGTCTCGAGAATCTCCCCGGGTGCGATTTCAAACAGATCATGGTCAACAATCGTAAAATCTGCGAATTTACCGGGTTCGATGGACCCTTTAAGGTGTTCCTCGAAGCTGGCGAACGCGGCGGCCGTGGTGAAGCCTTCGATCGCCTCATACACCGTCATTCGCTCATCGGGATACCAGCCCCCCTCCGGCCACTCGCTGTGGTCCTGCCGCGTCACGGCCGCGTAAACGCCCCACAGGGGGTTGACGGATTCCACGGGAAAATCCGAGCCGCAGGCGATGACCGCCCCGGAGCGGAGCAGTTTTCTCCAAGCGTAGGCGCCCTGGATCCGTTCTGCGCCCACCCGGTCCTCCGCCCAATACATATCCGAGGTCGCGTGGGTCGGCTGCATCGACGCGATCACCGCCATGCTTGCAAACCGCGGGATGTCGTCGAGGGCCAGCAACTGGGCGTGCTCCACTCGAAAGCGATGGTTGCTGACCGGACGGGCGCGCAATGCTGTTTCATACACGTCGAGTATCAACCGGTTCCCGCCGTCGCCGATGGCGTGCGCGCACATCTGGAAACCACCTTCCAGGGCTAGCCCGGCCCACTCTTCGATGGTGTGCCGTGGATTCTGCAGCAGGCCCCGGTTGGACGGTTCATCGCTGTAAGGCTCGAGCAGCATCGCGCCCCGCGAGCCCATCGCGCCGTCGGCGTATACCTTGATCGCACGTACGGTCACGAAATGCTGCGGGTCCGCCCACGGTCCCTCCTCTAGCCGCGCGCGAACAAACCGGGTAGAATCACAGTCCAGCATGGTGTATACGCGCAGCGTCAGCTCGCCGTCCTCGAGTAGCCGGCGATATACGCCCAGGTAATCTTCGGTGGTTCCCGCGTCGTGAACACCGGTGAGTCCGTAGCGCCTGCACTCGCGTATGGCCACGCGGACGCGCTCGATTCGTTCCTCCATCGACGGCTTCGGAATTCTCGAGGAAACGAGATCGACGGCCCGATCGACGAAAACACCGGTCGGCTGCCCTTCCTCATCGCGAACAATGCGACCGCCTTCCGGATCCGGGGTATCCCGCGTCACGCCGCACAGCTCGAGCGCCCTGCGATTCACCCACACGGCGTGCCCGTCCACGCGCCGCAGGTATACGGGATTGTCCTCTGTACCGTGTAGATCCTGCCAGGTTGGAAACTCCTGTACCTGCCAGTCATTTTGATCCCAACCGCGGCCCGCGATCCACTCGCCCGCCGCCACCTGCTTCCGCCTGGCAATGACCATTTCCCGTATCTCGCTCGACGACGAGGTTCCCAAGAGCTTCAACTCGCGAAGCGTTCTCCCCAAATTCGGCAGGTGCCCGTGCGCGTCGATCAGCCCCGGCAAAGTCGTCATCCCCTCCAGATCCAGAATCTTCGTTCCCGGCCCCTTTTTCGCCAGAGCCCCCTCGCGGCCGCCGACGAACACGATGCGATCCCCGCGGACCGCTACCGCCTCGGCCCGGGGCTGCTCCGGGTTCATCGTATAAACACGGCCCCCCGTAAGAATCAGGTCGGCGGGCGGCTCCGACTTACAACCGCTGACACCAGGACCCAACACCATGAGGAGTGCGAAGACCCCATGACAAGCCTTCGAATGTTGTTTCAAACCATCACCCTGCCCAATTACATACCCAATACTTTCTTGGAAATATGCATGCTCACCAGCACGTTCGGTACGTCCACGACTTCGACGATCTCGAGATCACCGGCCAGCGAACACAGCATGTACGCTTCCGTCCGCGCCAGACCGTGTTCTCGCACCAGGTATTCGATCATGTAGCGCGTCGCCTTCCTCGCCGCCTCATCCAGCGTCGGCGCGAACGCCGTCACCGCGTAATCCCGCTGGGTCTCATAGTGCGGTTCCCGCATCCATGATTTGTTCTTGATAACTTCTACCTGGTAGACAACGCGCATGGGCGCTTCAATCGCGGTGCCGCAAACCTCACCCATGCCCTGCGCTGCGTGGGTGTCCCCGATCGAAAACAGTGCCCCTTGCACGAACACGGGAAAATAAACCGTCGTCCCCTCCGTCAGGTGCGGGTTGTCCATGTTACCACCGTTGGACCTCGGCGGAATCGTGGAAAGCATTTCGTCAGTATCGGGCGCCACCCCCATGACGCCGGCGAAGGGCCGCAGCGGGATCTCAATTTTGTCCGTGAACTTTACAGTGTTCTGACCCTTTTTGAAGGTGAACGTCCGCAGGTACGGGTCTTTGAATTCGTCGGCAAGAAAACCGAAGCCGGGCAGGACCGCGGTCCAGCCCCAGTCCCCCACCGTTATGCGATGCAGTGTGACCGCGAGCACGTCGCCGGGCTCGGCGCCTTCGACAAAGACCGGCCCGGTCAACGGATGAATCGGCTCGAAGCTGAGCGTGGAAAGCGCCTCCACGTCCGAATCCTTGTTCAACTGCCCGTCGGTGGCTTCACGGGTTTCGACTTCGATCACGGCACCGGAGGGCACACGAAGCACCGGTGGAATGAGGCGGCTGAATTTGTTGTGCGTGCGGTCCGCGCTCAATACGAAATCCGGTCTTGGTGAACGCCCCCTGCGGCGCGGCCGATCCGGGCGATCCGGCGCGAGTGCGGTCAACAAGAAAAGAGCTGCGACAATCAGAAGCCCGGCAATGGTGACCGTGGTTTTCGTCCTGCGCGAGGGGGACATCTCTTTTCCTCCTTAATTGGGTTGTTGTCACTCACCCGTGGGTGCCGCGTTGCGAAAGAAAACCGACAGTCCCACGACGACCTGATGTTCGGAAAAATCCGCGATGGGGTCGCCCAGGATGCGGCGGAACTGGTATTCCACCCGCAGCGCGGACCGCTGGCCAAGAAGAGAACGCACACCCAACCCGAATCCAAGAGGATAGCGGCTTTGACCAAAGCTCCCGATTTCCTCGTGCCGCCAGCCGGCGGCGATCGACACAAACGGATAACTCGAACTTTGCTCGAGGCGCGTCTGCCAACTCAGAATGGCCTCGAGACCGTTTTGGTCCAGTGAGCTGACGTGGCGGTACGACGTCGCAAGCTCGAACCCGGCGAGTCCCCCGAAAGCGCTCCTGAAAAGGCCGCCGCGCAGGAGCACGGCGCCGCTGGTGATCCCCTCGATGGTCGTCAGGTTGCCGGCGACGCCCAGTTCAATCGCCCCCGCTTGCAGCGTTGGCGGCGGCGATAAGCTCTCCTGGGCCTTGGCCTCCGGCACGAGCGCCAGCGTGAACAACAGGATCACGATCCCCGTGTGCGCCACGCTTCGATTCACCTTGTGCTCCAAATTCCTACTGTCGCCACGCATCCACGAGCTCCTTCTCCGCGGGTTTGCCCTGCGGTGTATAGTCACGTTGTTCGGCGCCCGTGGGAGTGGCTAGCCAGTTCCACCAGTAAACCCCGCGGATCCACGGCTTGTCGCCGACGGCTTCGAGTGCCCCCCAGTAGAGGTCCGCCTGTTCCTGCAAATCCAATGCGGTTGTCCGTCCAAAATCGTAGGGATGCATGCCCGCGCCGTCCACACTGCGATAACCGATTTCGGTCAGGAGAATGTCGCGCTCCGCCAACTTGTGGAGCAGGCGGAGGCGGTCGAGCCACGGCTGCCAGTTCTTCAGGATCTCAAAGCGGCCGGTGTCCGTCCGGCCGGCCACCGGCGCGTAGAAGTTCACCCCGACGATGTCCAACGCATCCCAGAAGGGAACCCTGGGCGCCTCATCCCAGGACGCCGCGTACACCAGTTCGCCCGAGAAAACCCCGCGCACGCTCGCGATCAGCGCGCGCCACTCGTTTTCGTGCGCGAGCGTACCGGCCAGCTCGGTACCCACAACCAGTGTCTCCACCCCTTGGTTCTCGGCAAACGACGCCCAACTGAGGACGAACGCTCCGTATGACTGGAACCACCGTGCCGCATCGGGTGGCGCAATGGTGCCGCGCCACGCCCCGTCGTCCAGGTCTACGTGGAGCTTGAGTGCAACCGCCACCGCCGGCGATGCGGCTTGCCACTGAAGAACGACATCGGCCACGGACGTCGGAATCGGCGTCAAGAGGGAATCGATACGAATCTCCGGCGCGTCCGCATCCTCCTGGTACGCGGTAACCAGGACGGCCAGGGTGTTGGCGCCGGTAGCCGAGATGTTCCCCACCTGGGCCAGCGCGGGCGGCTGGCTGTATCCGTCCCGTGTCCACTCCACCAGGGTAACGCCCTTGACCGCGCTGCCCGCCGCGTCCGCAGGCCCCGTCGGGTTTTCATTGCAGCCCGCCACCGCGATGGCGCCGAGCGCGACCATAGCGACCGGGAATGCTCGTACCATAGTCCAACAACAAGCGCTGAGACGGCGAGGAATCATAAAATGGGGCGATGGAAAGTAGAGAGACAACTGTGCATCATCGATTCACGCAAGGGCACAACGCCGGAGATCACTCGTCGTCGCGTTTGATGACGACGAGGGTGAGGTCATCCGCCTGCGGAGCGGTACCGGCGTGTTTGCCCACCGTCTCGACGATGCGATCGATGAGCTCATCCGCGGGCGTGTCGCGGTTGGCCTTCAGGAGTTCGGCCAGGCGGTCCTCCCCAAACTGCGTATCCGCAGTGTCCCACGCTTCCGTAATGCCGTCGGAAAAAATAACCAGCAGATCCCCCGGGCGGAACGGAATCGTATCCTCTTCGAATGGAAAGTTATCCACGACGCCGAGGACCGTGCCTCCTGTCGCCAGCCGCATCACCTCGCCTCCCTTGGTGAGCAGAAAGGGGTTCTCGTGTCCCGCGTTCGAGAAGCTGAGCGTGTGGTCGTGGGTGTTCAGCACGGCGTAGAAGAGCGTCGCAAATTTCTCGGGATCGGTACTGCGATACAGCAGTTCGTTCGAGCGTCGAATGCAGACCGCGGCCGAGACGTCGAGAAGCGTCTGTCCACGCAGCGTCGCCTGCAGGTTGGCCATCAGCAGCGACGCCGGGAGCCCCTTGCCTGAAACGTCACCCAGGCACACCGCGATTCCCCGGTTCTCGAGCGGGATAAAATCGAAGTAGTCGCCTCCCACCAGCTGGGCAGGGATGCTCCTGCCCGCGATGTCATAGCCGGGAATGTTCGGCGCCTCACGCGGCAGCAGTTCCAATTGGATAACCGACGCCAGCCGCACTTCTTCTTGCATGCGCAAATTCGACTTCTCGACCTCGTAGAGCCGAGCGTTCTCCACCACTTGCCCTGACTGCATGGCGATGATGGTGAGGAGTCGTTGGTCCTCCTCGGTAAACTCGACGCCGTCCTTCTTGTTGTAAGCGGTGAGGACTCCGATGAGTTGAGCCTGGACCATCAGGGGAACGCACAGAATCGATTTGATCGACGGATCCCACGTGATGCCGCGAAAGCGCTCGTCCGTCCGCGGTGAGTTCGCCAGTAGCGGTCTCTTGTTCAGATGCATCCAGCCAAGCAGATTCTGGTTGAGGTGGAACTGCTCGTGCTCGGAGGAAGTGACCATCGCTCGGACGAGTGTCTTACCCGGCTCGTGGGTCTGTTCGCTCACCAGCGTTATGACGGCCTGCTCCGCGTGAACGGCTCGCAGCGACCGGCGGATGATGCGGTCCATGATGGCATCCGCGTTGCGGGACGAACTGATCTCGCGCGCCAGTTCGTTCAACATCGACAGCTCATCGAGACCTCTCCGCAGCCTCAGGTTTTCTTGTCGAAGCGATTCCACGTCTGCCGGCGGACCCGGCGTCGCCAGAGGTGGCTGGCCGTCACCCTTCGGAGAGAAGGCCTGGGTTATCTGATCGAAGAATCGCTTCTTGGTCATAGGGTTCGGTTCGGTCGCGCAGGTCGACCGGCATTGCCAGAGAGTCACCTGCAATATTGGCGCGCAATAAACAGATTCGTGTCTCCTACTCTAATCAATCGCCTGGAGCAAGTCAACGCCACTCCGTGTCCCGCGTGACGCCGCCCCTTAGGCCGCACTCGGCTTCTGCCGGACCGTCGCCCGCCCGAAGATTCGAGTTGAACGTCCATTGTATCTCATTTAGAATTATACTACTAGCGCCGTGAACCATCACCGAACCCAAGTCATAACCTTGCGAGTGCTGACAATCATTGTCGCGGTACTCGCGGTCGCACCCGTGGTGACGCCCTGGCAGGGCCTCTCCGGTCAGATCGGTGGGTACCTGGTTATGGCGCTCTTCCCCGGCCTGGCGCTGCACCTGCTGGTCGCACGCGAGCGCCGGCCCGTGGAATGCCTTCTGGCCTCCGTGGTCTTGAGTCCGGTCCTGGTCGCCGCCGCCGGTGCGCTCATGATGCTCTCCGGCCTCGACGCCGTCGCCGCAGCCCGGTGGCTCGTCCTGTCCTCCGCGCTGGCGGCCACCGCTGTTGCCCTCATGGCCGGCGGTGGGCGTTGGATCCGGCCGCCCGAAACCCGCCAGTTATTGTTGTTGGCCGCGCTGACCGCCACGTTTTGCGCCCTGGCGGGCTATCTGCCTCTCAGCGATCACTGGTGGCGGTACTGGTCCGACGCATGGTTTCACGGTGCGGTCGTGCACCAGATCGACGCCTGGGGTGTTCCCCCGCAGGACCCCTACTTCACCGGGCTGGACCTTCAGTACATGTGGATCTATCACGTGCTGGTTCTGATGGTGAGCCACGGCTCCGGCATCGGACCGCTGGTGGTGATGCCGCTTCTCAACCTCAGCGGCCTGGTCGCGTTCATTCTATCCGCGTATCTCCTGTCGACACTGTTCAAAAAATCCTTCGCCTCCGGAATTCTCGCCGTGCTCTTTGTCGTCCTCGCGATGAACGCGGTGGTGTGGGCGTTTCTTCCTCTCAAACTTGCCAGGGCACTTCTCGGCGAAATGCGCGGATGGGCCGAGGTCGTCCGCAATTATTCCGTGACGCCCTTCGATAAGGAAACGGTCTGGACCTTTTTGCGCTTTTATAACAATCAGCCCTTTCTCTTGAACAAGTTCATCGTTTCGACAGCGTTGTCCCTCGCAATGGGCTTCATGGGCGTATTCTGGTACGCCTGCGTGGCATATATAAAAGTGGGCCGCGCCGCCCTGCTGGTGCTGGTCGTCATCTCGGCCGTCGGCATGCTGTCTTTTCACACGGCGTTCGGCGTCGCGACGATCGGCGGTCTCGGCGCGGGTCTCGTGCTGCTCGCCCTCGCGCGACACGGCCTGCATGATTTCTCACAGAAACGAATCGTGACGCTCGCGGTGGCGACCTTGCTCGCCGCCCTGCTCTCCGCGCCGTACTTGTATTCGGTGGTGCATCTGAAGGAAACCGATAAGCTCATTCCGATAGGGCTGTCGTTCGCCAAATCGGGTGGTATCCTGATCAGCTGTGCTCTGGTCATTGTGCTCGCCGCTTTCCAGATCCGGCCGTTGCTCGCCAGGCGCACCGCCGGTACTTCTTTTCTGGTCTATTTTGCCTTCGGGGTTTTTATCGTCAGTAACTTGATCAAGCTGCCCGGCATCAACACGTACGACAAGGTTCCCTTCTTCGTGCACTACCCACTGGCCATCATCGGCAGTTGGGTGTTCGCAGACCGGTACTGCAGGCGCCACGCGTCGAGCCGGCACCGGAGAAGAGTCGTAGCGGCCATGCTACTCCTGCTGCTGCCCGTGAATACGTTCGCCTGGCTGGCCTACCACAATACGCCGACCGGCGATCCGCTCACCGCGCAGGACAAGGAGCTAACGGAATGGGTGCAAAAGGAGACTCCCCGAGACGCCATCTTTTTCGAAAACAACGATCGCGTTCTGCTGTTGCTTACCGGTCCGAGGCGGTACTACTGGGGCCGCATTATATATGCAGACAATTGGGGCTACCCGCGGGAGGAGATGGAGCACCGCCGGCACGTGCGCGACAACATCTACTCGGAGGATGCATTGAATACCCCCACGCTAACGACGCTGGGGTCGATGGCGTCCGAAGTGTACGTCGTCATTCGTGACAACGAGGACCGGACCACCACCATGGAGAAGTTCAACCGATACCCGGCGCTCTTCGAGGTCGTGTTTCGCATCGAGGACGTTGTCGTTCTGAAACTGGACCGCGCCGCATGTCTGGAGGCAGCGGGGCAGGTCCTGCCCAATCCCGCCGAAGGCCTATGAAACGCAAGCTACTCATCGGGTCCCTCGTTAGCATGCTGTTTCTCTACCTCGCCATGCGCGATGTCCAGTGGTCCGCGTTATGGGAGACCCTCAAACAAACCCGGTACGAGTACCTCATTCCTTCCGCGTTTTTTACCATGTTCGGGCACTACGTCCGGTCGTACCGCTGGAAGTTCATGATGCTGCCCGTGAAGCGTATCCGCACCCACAACCTCTTTGCGGCGACGGCGGTCGGGTTCATGGCCAACAACTTGCTGCCGGCCCGGCTCGGGGAATTCGTCCGCGCGTACGTCCTGGGCAAGAATGAAGGGATAAGCCGCTCCGCCGCCTTCGCGACCATCGTTTACGAACGCGTGGTCGATGTGTTCACACTGCTGGCGCTCTTGTGGATCCTTCTGCTCAAAGTGGAGGGGCCGGGCTGGCTCGAAACGAGCGGCATGTGGATACTCGCCATGAACGTCGCGCTTCTTGTCCTCATGGTATTTATGGAAAGGAAACGCGAGATGTTCATCCGCTGGATGAACAGGCTTACGTCGCCACTGCCCGAGCGGTGGCGGGACAAGATCAACCACGCGACGGCCTCCTTTGCCAGCGGCCTCTCGACCGTGACCCGGCCGCAGACGTTGCTCCCCATCGCCCTCACGTCGGTGCTCGTGTGGTTTTCAGCGATACTGGGGTTTTACTTCTGCCTGCAGGCTTTGAACATGCACCCGCCGTTCGTGGCCAGTCTGACCCTGGTGGTCCTGGTGTCGATGGGAACGATGATTCCCTCCGCCCCGGCGTATCTCGGTACGACGCAGTACGCGTGCATCGTGTCGCTCGCAATATTCGGTATCGACAAGAGTGGAGCGCTGGCGTATTCGCTCGTCTACCACGCGACGCATTTCTTTCCCATTACACTCACCGGCCTGTTCTACCTGGGACGTATGCACATCCGGTTCGACGAGCTCTCGCGACGCTCTTGAAACCGGAGGGGGTCACCGGCAAAGCAGAAGCAGGCCAAAGCATGCTGTGACAATCGGGCGCGTCTGCTTCGTCAACCGCGTTACCTTTTTGGCCATCATTTTCCCTGTTGTCATTTGACCCGGCTCCAGGGGCGTATTATATTGCATCAACCTCCTCGGCGGAGCACAACTGATGCCCCATTTGACCAAACACACCGACATCTCCAGCGGTATCCATTCCGCCGCCTGGCTCCTCTTGCTCGCTCTCGCCACTCTATTCGTGGCGGCGTGTGGAGACGAGAGCGCTCCGCCGCCGGTCGCCGGGCCGCCCCCGATAACGGTCGAAAGTGGGTTCTTCGACGTTATCACGGGGTCCGGTTTCAACGGGTGTGACAAGCCAGACGTCTACGATGGGAACACATATGAGATTCAGATTAACGGGACGGCTTTCTCGATGGGGGACGACTGGACCGGGACATGGAATCCGAATACGCTGCTGGGCAGCGGTAGCACGGAGCCTATCTCCAACACGTTCAAGAGCTGCATCATAACCACTTGGACCTCAGTCAACATCACGTTCTCTTCAGAAGACAGGTTTTCCGGGAGCATCGTGTTCCGTCGGCGCTTGCGCGGCGACTGCGAGAATTTCACCCCTTGCACGAGCAGCTGGCAGATCGCCGGCGTTCGCAAGTAGGTCTGGTCTACCCGAGCAGCTTGCGTGCCTGCGGCAGGTCGTTCTCGTCCACTGCAACCACAGCAGCGGTCTTGCGGGCCCCCGTGAAGGCTGTGGCATACGCGTATTTCACATCGATGTTCGCCTGGGCCAGCTTTTCCATTGCTTTGGCAAGGGCTCCGGGACGGTTCTTGATCTCGATGAAGAGGACTTCTTCGACACTGAACTCGTAGCCTGCCTGCGCCATTTTGACCCGGGCCAACTCGGGGTTCGCTACCAGGAGACGGATCGGCCCCGTTTCCGAGGAACTGTCCGGCGCGGAGAGCGCCAACAGGTTGATTCCGAGGTTCGCGAGGTCGCGACTGAGACGGGCCAGGGTCCCTGGCTCGTTCTGGAGTTTCAGGTTCAATTGGGTCGCAGTGGGCATTCGGTCCTCCGAGCGTTAGCCCGATTCCAAATCGGGGTTACGTGCAGTCTAGCACAAATCGCCCGAAAGTTTAATCGTGGGGTGGTCCGGCAGGCCTTCGGCGGCGTTCAGCAACGATTCGCTCAGCTCGAACGCGGTACCCCGGTCGCTCGGACGCACTGGCCAAAGCGAAAGACACCCAGCCGGGATCGGCCGGGTGTCTTCTTTTGCGGAAGAAACGGCCTCGCTAGTTGAACCAGTACACGACACCACCGGCGAGCACGGCCTGCGGGACATCGGATACCAGCCGGAACCTGAGCTCGCCGACGACGAACAGATTTGGGCTCGTCTTGTATCCCACACCGCCCGCGAGATCGAGTCCGAGCTTTGTGTCACTGTCGTCCGTACCAGGGATCGGGACGCCGCCGATGAGCATAGCCGGCACTTCGGTGCGGATAAAGTGCAGCGCCAGCCCGCCCGCTACGTAGGGCCGTACCCTGGCGTTCGTGACGTTGAAAGTGTGCTTCAAGCGCGCGCCGAGCGCGATGTCTCGCACGTCGTTGCTGACAGAGCCGCGGTCCTCTTCCGACGACCAGTAATCGAGCGTGGCCTCCAACGCGAGCTGCGGCCGAAGCGTACCGAAGTCCGCGATCAAATCAAAACCGATTGTGCCGTCGATGTCCTGCGGATTGACAAACGACAGTCGCCCACCGACGCCCCGCATGCCGAGGTTCGCTCCGGCATGAGTGTCCGTCGCGGCCGCTACGCAGAGCAACAAGGCCATAGCACAGAGGTTGAAAGGTCTCACAGTGCACCTCCAAACGCGTTTGACGTAGCCAAAATGACCGCGATAGTCTAGTAGGGTGTCTCCCGGGCGTCCAGCCAAATATATTCCCGCGCCGTCCTTTTGGAGGGATTCCCACCAATGAGTCGTTTCGTGAATTTGGGCTAACGTTATGTGTGACAGTCGAAAGCGACTCACACTTCCCCGATGCGGCGACGTGAAATTCCAAGCTGTAAACTGCCTGGCCAGGCGATGCAGACAGACCGGTCTTTGACCGGCCGCGGACGCCAGGCCGTCAACTCGATTCGTTGCAATCCCCCTTTGACATCGATTGAACTATAGACATAGATTGAACTATAATAGAATCGGTCCTAGGATGGGGCTAATCCTATCAGGATCGAAAAGGAGCGAAGGCGTTTATAGCGCTGTATTCTTATGAAACTACCGAAGATCATTCAAGGGGGAATGGGTGTTGCCATTTCCACCTGGGAGCTGGCCAGAACGGTGTCGATGCAGGGGCATTTGGGCGTCGTTTCCGGGACCGGAATTGCCCTGATCTTGATTTCTCGCTTGATGGGCGGGGATACTGGGGGTCATGTACGGCGGGCGTTAGACCAGTTCCCCCATCAAGAGCCGGTTCAGCGCATTTTGGATAACTACTATGTCGCTGAACCAGAAACCCCACTGCCGCCTTACAAGCGCCCGCCGATGTGGTCCCTCAACCCACCCAAGGCGCTCAATGAGTTGACGGTCATTGCCAATTTTGTCGAGGTATTTCTGGCGAAGGAGGGACACCAGAACGCGGTGGGAATTAACCTACTGGAAAAGGTGCAGTTACCGACAATGGCCTCTCTCTACGGGGCAATGCTCGCGGAGGTAGACTTCGTGATCATGGGAGCCGGCATCCCGGTTCAAGTACCCGGCATCCTCGACAAGCTGGCCGACCACGAGGCGGTGAGCTACCGGCTCGATGTACAGGGAGCCGCTCCGGGGGATGAGTATAGCCTTCACTTTGATCCCCAAGCAGTTTTTCCCGGCGTCGCAGAAAAGACCGGCCCGTTGCCCCACCCGAATTTTCTACCGATCATCTCCTCGGCGGTGCTGGGGAAAGCCCTGCTCAAACGGGCGGGTAAGATAGACGGCTTTGTCATCGAAGCGCCCACAGCTGGCGGGCACAACGCTCTCCCCAGAGGTCCGCTGCGTCTGAATGAAGCGGGCGAACCGATCTACGGGGAGAAAGACGTTGTCGATTTGAACCAAATCAAACAGCTTGGGCTGCCCTTTTGGCTGGCCGGAGGCTACGACAGCCCGGAGAAACTACAGTACGCACTAGATGCCGGCGCGGCGGGTATCCAGGTTGGTACCGCTTTCGGCTGTTGCGCTGAATCGGGCATGGATGAAACACTCAAGAGCCGCCTCATCCAAAAAGTTCTCGACCAGGACATAGAGGTGCGCACCGATCCCCTCTACTCCCCAACCGGCTTCCCCTTCAAAGTGGTCCAATTGGAAGGAACCCTGTCAGATCCGAAGATTTGCCGGAACCCCGCGCAGCTGTGTGATGTTGGTATGCTACGACATCTCTACAAGGGAGCGGATGGAAAGGTGGGGTTCCGCTGTCCGGCCGAGCCCGCAGAGCAATACCTGGCAAAGGGGGGAAAGCTGGAGGATACGGTTGGAAAAAACTGCCTGTGCAACAATCTATTCGCCACCGCGGGATACCCTCAGCATCGAAAAGACGGCTACGTCGAACCGCCGATAGTCACTGCCGGAGACGGACTGATAGGCATCCGCAAGTATATCAAACCGGGCCATCATAGCTATACCGCGCAAGATGTGCTCGACTATCTGACCGCGTGAAGGATTGATAACGCTCATTCGGGTGCTACCTCCGTCGCGGCCGCCATCATCGCTGTATTCCCTCGGATGGTGTTCAAGGCGGGGCGGGCGCCCTGTGAGACTGCGAACTCTCGGAACGCCTTGCGATGCGTGCGCATACTGTTTCTGTTGGACAGATTGGCCACGATGGTGAAGAGGGGCTTACGTCTTTCCAGGACGCTTCCCACAACCCGACTCAGAATGCGGCGGAGTGAGTAGAACTGCCGGTTGCAGGAATCCATCTCGCGGCAGATGTCGTCCCGGTTCAAGTGCTTGTAATGCCCCACCGGAAACGTCAACGTGTAATACTTCCAATCCTCCGGAAAAGCGTTGGCAGCGATGCGGCCCTCCGATTCCATCTTGTCCCACAGATCCGTGCCGGGCAGCGGCGTTAGACAGTGCACGTTCAACACATCCAAACCGTAGTGAGTGGCTGCAGCCGCAATACGGCCCCCGATGCCCGGCTTGTCGACGTCCAACCCCACGATGAACGAGCCGGCCACCACGATGCCGTGCCGCTGTATGCGGCGGACAGACGCCCTGAAGTCGCGATCCTTGTGGCTGTTGAACTTCTTGCGAATCTCCGCCAGCCCCTCGGGACTCGGTGTCTCGAAACCGATAAAGACACCGTCGCAGCCAGCCTTCGCGGCCAGCCGAAGCAACTCTTCGTCATCGGCCATGTTGATCGTCACCTGGGCAATCCACGTCTTGCCGAGGTTGGCCCGGATCAGCGCCCGGAACAAGTCCTTGGCGCCGACGATATGATCCTTGCGGGTACCGATGAGGTTGTCGTCCACGATGAGGACACGACTCTCGCGAATCATTTTGAATTCGCGCATGACGTTCTCAACCGAGCGGCGCCGGTACTTTCTTCCGTTGAACGCACTAACGCTGCAGAAGATGCAGTTGAGCGGGCAGCCCCGTGCAGTCTGTATCGACCCGAGGAGATACCCGTCCTGCAACAGGTCGTGCCTGGCGAACGGCACCTGCTCCATCTCGACGTGACTACCCTCGTAGATCTGCTCCAGCGCGCCCCTCCGGACGTCTTCCAAAACCTGTGTCCACACGCTCTCCGCCTCACCTTTCACCACGGTGTCGACGTGATCCAGTGCCTCGGCCGAGCACATGGTCGCGTGGATGCCGCCCATCACGACAGGCACGCCACGGGAACGAAACTCGGTAGCCAGATCGTAAGCACGGGGCGCTTGTGAAGTGAAGGCGGTGATCCCCACAAGATCGGGGCACGGCATACCGGCGTAGTCGGGAATACCGAGATTCTCGTCAACCACTGTGACGTCCCACTCCAAGGGCGTCAGACCGGCCAGGGTCATGAGGCCAAGGGGCTTCCAAACGCGGTACTTGTTCCAACGGTTTTGTTTCAAGTTGACCATGCCTGACAAGCGATTGCTTGGGTTTATCAAGAGCAGGCGCATGTATCCTCCCCTGGTATTTGCCCCAATGGTGCCGTCACCGGTGTGCGGTCGCACACCGCCCCGTTTGGCATTTAGTGTACGATGAGGCGCCGATGTTAATCCACGGATCAAAGATGATTGTTGTCAACTTTGGGATAGCGACAGCCACTCGTAATTTGACTTTGTGATTAACTTCGCAAGCACGGCACCAGATGAGGGAGATGGCCAAAGCATATGTGACAAAGTGGTGCCATGTGGAAAACCGCACGCATTGCGCTAAAGGTGGCGGCGCTGCTCGGAGCAGCCCCGTTACTTGCCGCGTCCCCCACGCCCGGGGTCGATGGTCCCGTTCACGCCCTGGCACCGGATACGGACAAGATATTCGTTGGCGGAAACTTTTCGAACGCATCGGATCTCGCTGCCTCCAACATCGCGATGTGGGATGGTGCGATGTGGCACGCGCTCGGCGCTGGCGTGAACGGAACCGTGCGCGCGATCATGGTTGCCGATGGAAAGGTCTATGTCGGCGGCGAGTTTTCGCTTGCCGGAACTACACCCGTTCACAACCTCGCCATGTGGGACGGCTCCGTTTGGAGTGACGTTGGAGGCGGCATCGTTGGCCCGGCGCCGGTCGTCAAGGCACTCGCCCTGGACGCCACGGGACTCCTCGTTGGCGGAATTTTCTCTCAAGTGGGCGGATCGACACCGGCCAACGGACTTGCCCGCTGGACAGGAGCGGCGTGGGAAGTCCTCGGCGGGACGCCGCCAGGTATCGAACACGACATGCATGCGATCGCCCCCCTCGGCGGAACGATCTATGTTGGAGGGATCCTGCGCTTTCCCGGCTCTCCGAGACCCAGCGAAGCGACGCTCGCCCGCGCGACACCGTTTGTTCTCTCCGACCACGCGGGCAGCGCAAACGCCGACGACGAATGCACGGGATGCGCCTCAGTGGATGCACTGGTGTCCGATGGCACGAATCTCTTCGTGGCAGGCGCATTTACAACACTTGGTGCGGTTTTGCTCGCGGGAAGTCCATACGAAGTGGTCGAACTGGCAAACGCAACCGTCGTCGTCGGACTCGGCGACGGTTCCACGACCCCAAGCGTTGCTGCCGGCGGAGTGATCGCAGCTCTCGCGGTATCCGACAGCGACCTTTACGCGGGTGGTAATGTTGACCGGATCCGCGATGTTGTAGTGGGCCACATTGCCCGCTGGGACGGGAGTGCGTGGCACCCGCTGGGCGCCGGCGTCGATGCGCCCGTTCATGCCATCGCCATATCGGAAGGCGCCGTCTATGCCGGCGGCGAATTTGTCACGGCGGACGGAGTGCCCGTTAACCGTGTCGCTCGGTGGAACGGGACCACATGGTTTGCGCTCGCCGGAGTCACGACACCGACCAAGCAACATTCGTGGGGCCGCACAAAGGCAATATTTCGCTAGTATGTCCGATCGAACCACAAACTCCATTTTTTCCTCCGGTTGGGGGACGGTGCTGGCGATGGCGGGGGTCGCCATCGGTCTCGGCAACATCTGGCGGTTTCCCTACATGATGGGTCGCTACGGGGGCAGCGCCTTTCTGGTCATCTACCTCGTCATCGTGTTGGCATTCGGGATACCCGCGCTGATGAGCGAGTGGTCGCTTGGGCGGCGCACCCGGCGCGGTCCGTGGGGGGCCTTCGGGGCCGCCGGTATGCCGGCCGGACGCTTGTGGAGTTCGATGATTCTGGTCACGGTGGTGATGGCGGCGTCGTACTACGCCGTAGTTATCGGATGGGTGCTACAGGAGGCAATGGCATTTTTGCATGCGGCGGTTTCGGCACGGTCAGCCGTTTCGTTTGCCGAACTGACCGCGGGCATCCCGCGCCAGCTGATGGCGACAGGAGTCACCGTCTTAATGGGCTGCACGATCATCGCTTTTGGCGTACGCGGTGGTATCGAACGCGCCAGCAGGATTGTCATTCCTTTGTTCTTTATTCTATTCGTCGTGCTGATCGTTCGCGTGCTAACACTCGACGGTGCCCGTGACGGGCTGCGGGAGTTCCTCGAGCCGAGATGGGAGAACTTCTCCTTTGATACCGCGCTCGCCGCCCTCGGCCAGGCCGTTTTCTCGCTCGGTCTGGGCGGGATGTTCATGGTGCGCTACGGCAGTTATATGAGTAAAACCGACCCCATTCCGCGGCAGGCGGTGATAACGGCAGGGGCGGATACCGGGGCGGCGTTGATGGCCGGGCTCATCGTCGTGCCGGCTGTCTTCGCCTTCGACCTGGACCTTTCCGCCGGCCCCTCACTCATGTTCGAGGTAATGCCGGAAGTTTTTGCAAGGATGCCCGCCGGGGCTTGGTTCGGAGTTGTGTTTTTCTTATCCGTGTTCATGGTGGCCATGCTCTCGCTCATCGCGGCCTACGAAGTCATCGCCACCACACTCGAAGAATCACTCGCGTGGTCCCGCAGGCGGTCGTTACTCATCATCGCCGTGGTCGAGATTGCCCTGGCCCTGCCCGCGTACACGGTGGCGGGATACATCGGCACAAGTGATCTCATCTGGGGGTCCACCATGCAGCCGCTCGGCGCAGCACTGGCTGTCATCGCCCTTACGTGGTGCGTGGGGCGGGCGGGTACGCTCGAGGAGATGCGCTCCGATAGCGGTCCGGTGGTACCGGTTTTCCTTTTCTATTGGATCAAGTACATGATTCCGGCCGCCATCCTGTTCATCCTGGTATTTGGCTGGGTGGAATGGCTCTCACAGCGGTGACAACAAACGCGACTCGAACGGGACCCGTGGCTAGCGACTCTGCAGAGCGACCTCAAGTTCGTGGCGTATGATGGCCCGCCCCTCGCGCGCCAAGCCCGTGGTTCGATGCGGCACGGGTTGACGTAAGCAACCTATTGTGAGATACTTGTATACATCATGAGCCGCTGCGAGTGGTCTAACCGTGAGCCATCGATTCTCTCTAGGTTCAAACGTCCACCTAGGGTTCAATAGATACGCCGACGACGGCGGAGGCCCGGATCTCAGCTACACGCGACAAACCGCCAACTTTGAGCTAGATTGATGGTCGCTAACAATCATCAGACCGCGTCCGCCGACTCCCAAGAGTCCATCTTCCGTGACGTCGCCAGCTTCTACGACAAGCTCGTGTTTCCGTCGCGAAGCGCGCACGAAGAGTATCAAACTTTGCTCCCGCGCCAGCCGGGCGAGCGCGTCGGCGATTTCGGTTGCGGGCAGTCGCTGTTCCACGAGGCGCTGCGCAACTACTCGCCGCCGCCGACTTTTCTCGACATATCACCCAACGCTCTCGCGACGATCGATTGCGGCGTGCGTATTTGTGCCGATCTGAGAGATCTGCCGATTCGCGACGGCGTCTACACGTACGTCCTCTGTATAGGCGTCGTTCACCATCTTCCCGAACGCAACCGCGTGTTCTCGGAGATCGCACGAGTGCTCGCTCCCAACGGCGAGCTCGTCCTGGGTGTCTATGCACCGGGTTCTTTTCAAACGCGATTGAAACGCTGGCACGATACGGCGCGAATCGGTCTGATACGATCATTCGTTCAAGCCACCACGGCGTTCTTGATCTCCGCGCGCTACGCTATGCGAGGAACGTTTTTGACGCCACGTGCCGTTCACCAACGGACCACCGATTTTCTAAAAGTTCCATTCGTTCACTACGCTCAGCCAGAAGAGTACGCGGCCGAGGCCGAACTGGAAGGCTTAGAATTCATCGACTCGCAACGAATCGCCTCGATGAACGTTCTTCGCTTTCGTCGGGTACAGGAGGGGGTCAAGGAGAACACGGATGCTGCTGCTCGGACTTCATGACGGTAAAGATTCCGGCGTATCGCTGTTACAGGACGGCCGCGTACTGTTCGCCGCGAACGAGGAACGCTATTCGCGCCGCAAGCTTCACTTTGGCTTTCCCTTTCTCGCGATGGAGCGCATGTTCCGCTTCACCGGCGTTCGTCCGCAGGACATCGATGCGGTGACGGTGGGTTTCGAGGCGATGGTGGAGGACTCCGAGGCCTCGTACGACTACGCCGCGGAGCCGCGGCTGCACCAGAAGGTGTATTCGGTTCTCACCCGATCACTCGGGCCGCTCATGAACACGCGCCTTGCTGCCTACGGATCGTTGCAGCTGATGAAACTCATGAGCCAAAACAAGGAAGAGCTGGAGCAGAACGTGCGCAACGCTGACATTCAGGCGCCGATCCACTACCTCAATCACCACATGTCACACGCCGCGTCCGCATATTACTCGTCGGGCTGCCCAGACGCCATCGTCATCTCGTCGGACGGCGGAGGTGACGGCATTTCAGGCGGGATCTACGTCGGTCGCGACGGCGTACTGAGAAACGAAACAACGTTTTCGAAACTGAACTCCGCCGGGATTTTTTGGGAAATCATCACGCAGATTTGCGGCTTCAATCCCGAACGCCACGGTGGAAAGATCACCGGCCTTGCCGCCTACTCGGATGGAGACAAAGCCTACAAAATTCTGTCAGAGATCTTCGGGTATTCGACTCGAACCGGTGGTCTGGCGAATCGGCGCCGACTTGCCTTCCGCGACGCGTTCGAATACGTTCGCGAACGTGTCGGCGACATGGATATCCAGGAGCTTTCGTCCGGCGCGCAGCGCCTCCTGGACGAAGTGTTCGTGCAAACGGCGGCCGATGCGGTCAAGAGGCACGGTATACCGCACGTGACGCTCGCTGGCGGAACGTTCGCGAACGTGAGAACCAACCTGCTCATCCGGGAGATTCCGGGGGTCGAAAGCGTCTTCGTCTTTCCACACATGGGTGACGGGGGCATCGGCTTGGGCAGCGCGCAGCTCCTTCAGGCGCAAAACGGTGGCACCCCCGTGGAGGAGTTGAGCGATCTCTACTGGGGCGACGACTGGAACACCTCACAGATCAGAGCGGAGCTCGAGGTGTCCCGCGGCATCACATGGAAAGAGATCAGCGACCCGGCGCACGCGATCGGCAAAGCCCTTGCCCAAAAACAGGTGGTGGGCCTCTTTCAAGGACGGATGGAGTTCGGGCCGCGGGCGCTTGGACACCGCAGCATTCTCGCCGAGCCCACGGACACCAAGATGATGGACTGGTTGAACCAGCGGCTCGCGCGCACCGAGTTCATGCCGTTTGCTCCAATAATCCTTGAAGAGGAAGCTCCCAACTACTTCAAAGACTTCGCGGGGATGAGCTACCCCGCGAAGTTCATGACGATCTGCATGCGTTGCACTCCGCTGTGCAAAGAGAAAGCCCCGGGGGTCGTTCACCTCGACGGCACCGCACGGCCGCAAACGGTCAGCGCGGCGGTGGATCCCTACCTTCACGAGGCACTGTCCAAGCACAACGAAATCACCGGTCTTCCGTTAGCGATCAACACGAGTTTCAACAAGCACGAGGAGCCGATCGTCGGCAGTCCTGCCGACGCCATTAGCGAGCTAAAACGCGGAGCTGTCGACGTGCTCTTTCTCGAGTCCTTTCGGGTTCGCGCCCATGGCGATTAGTAGCGAGCATCCATGTCCCGCCTGCTGAACCATTGGAAACTTTTGCAGGACCTCGGCGGAGAACTGTACGGAGCGCCGGCACCGTCTCCACATGCCCATCCCCCAATAATGGCACGCTTCAAAGGCGTGACCGTGTGGATTCACCCTGTCGCCGACGCTGACCAGAAGGGGTTGTTCCTCACTGACGACGGCAAGGCCACGTTCGATCCAGAGAACGCCATTGCCAATCTCCAGTTCGAGAGATACGTCCCGCACAGCACCCCCGATGCGCGAAAGACAGAGTTTCTGAAGAAGGTTTACTATTTGCTGAAACCGCTCATGCCGCGCTCGCTTCAGCTCACAGCGCAGCGAGCGAACGCGCGCTCCCGCCTCGCCTCGGTGGAGTTCCCCGGATGGCCCCAAGACGACACGCTGGACGAATTCCTGCGCACGGCACTGCGGGTACTGATGGAGAGGGCGGATCAACAGCGTGTGCCGTTCATCGGGTTCTGGCCGATGTCGTATCACTGGGCGGCGTGTTTTACCCACGACGTCGAAACGAGCAAGGGCCTTGCGTTTAGCGAGCGTATGGCCGCACTGGAGGAGTCGCACGGTATCCGCTCGACATGGTTCGTCGTGCCCGAGCGTTATCCCGTCTCACAAGCCGACCTGCAACCGCTCCAGGAGCGCGGGCACGAGATCGGCGTACATGGCCTCAACCACGACGGCAAGCTTTTCTCGTCACGGCAAGAGTTCGAGCGGCGGGCTCTCAAGATCAACCGGTATATCGAGGAGTGGGGCGCGGTTGGTTTTCGTTCGCCGGCGCTTTATCGGAATGCCGAGTGGATCTGCGACCTCCGCATCGACTACGATTCTTCGTTCATGGACACGGCCGTCCTCGAACCGCAGCTCGGCGGGGTGAGCACCGTGTTTCCCTACCATATCGGCGAGCGAACGATCGAGCTGCCGATCACCATGCCGATGGACCACCACTTGATCAACCTGCTTCGTACGGACACGACCCGGGGCATGCTGAAAAAGTTCGAATGGGTGCGGGCACGGCACGGACTGGCGAATTTTCTCTACCATCCCGACTACAACCTGGCGCAGGAGCGCCTCGACGACTACGGCCGAGTGGTTGCGTCGGTGGTTCGTACGGAACGGGGATGGATCGCGACGGCGGCGGCCATTGCCGACTGGTGGCAGCGGCGCAGCCGCTCGTCACTCGTAGGAACGACCGACGACCCACGCGTCGAAGGGCCCGCCGCCTTGGACGCGGCGATCTGGTACGCCCGCCGTGACGGCGACCAGGTACACATCGAGCCCGCACCACGCTAGCCACTTCGCCTACGATTTTACCATCGACAGAATTTCGTCGCAAACGAACTCGATGATTTTGCGGCTGCGGCGTTGTCTCGCGGCGGCCTCTTCCGCGTAGTCACCCTTGTGGCGCTTCTCGAGCCGGATGTTGGCCACAGCTTCCCTATCCTGCAAAAACGTCATCTTACCCTGTCTCGCGAATGCTTGATCGACCTCGCCCGGCCGGCTCATGAAAGCGCTGTACACGGGCACGCCGAGGAGTGCCGCTTCGCGATTCATGGTTCCGCCGGCGCCAACCACGAGATCCGCATGCCATATCAGGTTCGGTCCGTTGACGGGGGAGGTGAGCAAACGAATACTGTTGGAATCCCGTATCGAGCCCGCGAGCAACTGCGCCTGCACCTGCGTGCGCGGAACGATCACGCCCACGACGTTATCCGACGTGCGCAGACGATCGAGAACGGCGTCGAACATTCTGTCGCTGACCTCACTGTGATAGTGCGCCTCGGTGGCCGGGGGGCGAACGACGACGACCACCTTGTTGTCGGGGATGTCCAGCGTGTCCTTGATCGACGGATCGGGCGCAAAACTCCCGAGGTAGACTTCCTCCTTGAGTCCCGGATAGCGGGTGACACGACAGCGCGCGCCTCCGAGGTTGCTCACGGCGTCGTCCGACAGTATGTCCGGCAGCAGGATTTTGCTGGATAGGCGGTAGATCCCGGTCGCGACGAACTCGTAGTCGTACATCGTCAGACAAGGGATGCGCAGCAACGAACTGGCGAGCACGAGACCGCGTGAACCGTGGCTGACGGTAACGTCGATGTGGCGGCCACGCGCCCACCGCATAAGCGCGCCCACACGGCTTGCGAGGCCCACCACCTTGCGGACGATATTTCTTCCTGGATGCCACCCGACGGGGTCGTAGGGGATGCCCTTCTGGTCGAGCATCTCGAATGTAAATCCGTAATCCCTCGCCGTGACGACGGTCTCGTGCCCGCGCGCCTGCAACTCGGCGATCAGCGGCTCGAATAGAAGCACATGAGGGGAGTTGTCGAGGTCTATCCAGATCGATGCCATAATACGTGGAGTGTCCTACGCTTGACAAAACAGCGGCGCCCAAGCCCCACCTCCCGTTTAGGGCGCCACGTGAACCTGCTGATTATAACACATCGAGGCTTGCGGGCACCCCAGGCCAGAGTCGAAGAAACGCGCAGTCGACTTGCTCCCGGTTTCGAACAAAATTGACGGCCCGGCCTCGTTGCACTCACAGTCCCCACCGTCGATCACCGGTGCGGCGACATCTCGTAGTTGCCCCGAAGCGGCGCCACACCCTCGAGGAGCAGCGACGAGATGTCGATCTCACTCACGTCGAAGTCAGCGCTGCCAAGGATCGCAACGGGAAGGACGCCACCCTTAGCAAAGGCAGTGAACCCCATTGGGCCGTCGAGTTGTCCGATGTGGTGTATTTCGCGTCGTACCGCCACCCGCCGCGGTAGTTTCCATGGTCGGGTTCGACCTGTACCACGAGAACCAATCGACGATGGGCGCCGGGTCCCAGGAGCGCGCAGTTGACCTGCTCAAGACCCCGTGGCTGCGACCCGTCCGCACTATTTTATTGACTTATCGGCATTGTTGCTAGTATGATCAAACGCACAATAGGGGCGAGGAATCCACCGTCTCCTCAGCCACGTGCCCCACATCTTGCTCGCCGCCCCGTCCCTTCGAGATTCCATAAGTCTTGGCCCGGAGCTTCCCGCTTCATA
>JAZGDW010000238.1:0-9905 GCA_036478295.1 Candidatus Krumholzibacteriia bacterium | reverse complement strand
CCCGCGCCCTGCATGATGAGCGGAATGGCAAGGTCGTCGAGCCTTTTTAACGCCTCTTTGCCCGGCTTTTCGGGTGGCGGTGACGTGACGGTGCCAAGTTGTCCGTCCTCCTTCTGCCCGCAGCCGGCAACCAGAAAAAGCGCACTAACGGCAGCGGCAAAAAGGCCCATCCTGAACGTTTGCATGGAAAGCTATCCTTTCAAAGGAGCGGGGATTACGGTGCTTGCATGGAATAGAAAAGCGGGTGTATTATAGTGTAACCAAAATCGATTTCCAACCCCAAAGGAGACGTACATGGATTACAACGCGCTCACCCATATGACGGTGAATAAACTTCGCGAGGAGGCAAAGAAGTTGGACCTGAAGGTCGGCACCGGTCTGAAGAAGGAAGAACTGGTCCGACTGCTGGCGGAAAAGCTCAACCTGGAAATTTCCGAGCAAAAGCCAAAGCCGGCGAAGAAGGCAACGACCTCGCTCGGCAAGAGCGACCTCAAGGCAAAGATTATCGAGCTCAAAGCACAGCGCGACAAGGCTCGCGCCGATGGACAGCCCAAGCAGTCGGACCTGCTGAGAAGACGAATTCACGTGCTCAAACGCCGGATGCGCCGCATTGCGGGGTAGGGGCACCCGCAGTTCACAGATTCCAAGACAGGAGCCGCCGATGTTCAGGGAACGATTTCACGAGTCGCTCGAGAGTATTCGTATGTCGCCCATCGTCACTATCAGTGAGGAAGTGCGCCGGCGGGCGGTAGACTTCGAGAAGAGCGGCAACGTCATGATCCGCTTTCAGCGGGGTGAGATCGATCTCCGCACGCCGGAGTTTATCGTTGACGCGGCCAAGAAGGCGCTCGACCTCGGACTCACCAAGTATCCGAGTTCCGGCGGCGAGGCCTCCTTGAAGCAGGCAATTATCGGCAAGCTGGAACGTGACTTCGGAGTCACGGGTGTCGCGCCTGCGGACGTCGTGGTGACTTACGGCGGCCAGCAGGGCCTGGTCCTTGCGTTCAAGCTTTTCTCACGCGGTGCCGGGTTTTCACCCGTGTGGAGCACGGTGCTCGAGAACTATGCCCCGTATGCGCAGATCGATTTCGAACAGGTGCCGCTGAATGAAGATTTTTCGATTGATTATGACAAGGTCGAGGCGGCGGTGCGCGGCCGTGACTTCTTTTATCTCAACAATCCACAGAACCCCACCGGCAAGGTGTTCACCCGCGAAGAGCTCGAGACCGTGGTGGACATCTGCACGCGGAACAACTGTTTTGTCATTTCTGATGAAGCGTACGAGAAGTTCGTTTTTGACGGACTGAAGCATGTTTCGCTCACCGAATTCGATCAGGAGAACGTGCTTTCGGTCTTCACCTTTTCCAAGACTTTTTCAATGACTGGGTGGCGCGTGGGCTATGTCGTGACGCGGCGAAACGAGAAGCTCGCGAAGCTCCTCCGGCTCGGCGGCTACACGCAGACAGCGGGCGTGACCTCTTTCGTTCAATATGCAGCGGCCAGGGCTCTCGACGATGTGGAGGCTTCCGAACGAGCCATCAAGGACATGAAGGCTGAGTTCGACCGCCGCCGACACGCGCTCTACAACGGCCTGAAGGACCTGCCCGGCGTGCAGGTCGCGAAACCGCAGGGCGCCTTTTATATGTTTCCCAACTTCGGTGAAGTGATTCCAAAAGGATTGCAGGGCGAGGTACGGAAAAAGTACATTTACGAGCTTCTGATAGAAAACGGAATCGCGTGTGTGTACGGGGCGTGTTTCGGAAACTACTTCACCGACCACGTGCGGCTGTCCTATTCGGCGACACCGGTGGAAGAAATCGAGGAAGCGGCTGCGCGTTTCAAGCGTATCTTTCCCACACGTGCCGCGGCATAACTTCGATTCCTAGAGGGGCGATTCCACTCGATACCCGAACGATATCATCGTCTCCACATCCCCCGCACGAACCCACAGGTAGAGCGTGTGTCCCTCGGGGCACGAGCATGCCAGGCACACATTGTCGTACTTGGGTCGAGTTTCCCCCTCGAAAACGACGACTCCCTGGCGGCTGTAGAAATCTTTGATGATCTCAAATTCTTCGGGTGTGAGTCCCTGCCTGGTTGGGTCTTTCGGATACGCCGAGTAGCTATCTTCGTTCGACTTCAACCAGTCTTGTTCCCAGGGATTTCCCAGACATTGGATCGGCTCGATAGCCACCCATACCCGGTTGGGGTCGAGGCTAGGGTCCGGAAACCTGGGTCCCAAACGGCGGTCGTTCTTGCAGCCGGCCGCAAAAAGCAAGGAGGCGCAAACAGCGCCTGTCAACAGGATGAGTGATATTCGCTTCATGATTCCCCCAGGGGTGGGCACGCGGAGGTTTGAGGAAGCGGGGTCTCTAACAATTGCTTCCAGATCAAGAATAGGACGGCGGAGGAGGTAAATGCAAGCGGATTCGTGGCAAGTCTAAAGGCAAAGAGCTGCTCCAGATACATTCTATCGGCGGCTCTGGTCCACCCTGCTACCCGGTGGTCTTGCGCTCCACCAGCCATTCCTTGACCCATTTGTTATCGACCAGACCCTCCCGGACAAACGGATCGTTCGCCACGAGCAGTTCCGCTTCTTTGTCATGCGGCGCCGCAAACGAGATCAGCCCGCCGCGCCTGTCCGCAAACGGTCCACCGAGGTATTGGGAAAGCTGCTGATCTTCCCAGTACTTGATGTGATCCGGCACGACATTTCTTATCCTGTCGGGCTCATCCTTCATAAAATAGAAATACGCATAGCGCTTCATCATCCTGATCCTTTCCCAGGCCCTTTGAATTCGCACGGCTCATCAGAACAAAAAAGGAACAAACATTCTCGTCTGTTTCATATAGCCCTCGTACGCAGTGCCAAAAAACTTCACATTCTCGGCTTCCTCTATCTTAGCGGTTAGGATTAGAAACAACGTGGCAATCACTGCCAGGGAAACACCGGCGCCAGAAGGATGTTTGCAAAACACTCCCCAGGCCAGAAATACTAACGAGCTGTAGAGGGGATGCCGAATGTAACGGTACGCCCCCACCGTCACCAATTCGGTCGTCTTTTCCAGGCCGATCAATGCCGTATCATCCCGCTTGCTGCTCGGCTTGCCCACCTTGTGCAACAACAGTGCTCCGTGAATTACCAGGAACAGGGAGATGCCAAGCAAGACCCACGATATTATCTGATGAACGCTGAAAGGTACGTAGAACCAAAATTCACCGTTCAGCCAGACCAGGAGCAGGATCACTTCTAAGGCGAAGAACCGGTAGAAACCGTGGGAACGAAAATTACGTAGGGATGCCCGAGACAGCCACGCGATCCCCAAGGATGCAACGATAAACGGTATCATTCACTCGTAGTCCTCCTCCGTGCATGTCGGCTGCACTTCATAAGGCAGGTAGTGGTATGCCTTCCATATTTTGGGACCGGTCAGCCGATCACCCGAACGGACGATCAGGTGGACACCCTCGCTGCTCGTACACTCGTAGAAGAATTCCGGGGTGCCGTCATTATCGAGATCGAGCTGCACCGTGCCGTTCAACACTTCGGCCGGCTGGCCGTCGCCGATGACTCCAATACCCAGCAAGACCTTCAACGCCCGCGTCTGTGCGAAAGCGAGCTCATAGATTGGCAGCCGGTGGCTTCCAGCGAGGATGACTGGTGTTTGATTCTCCAATTCCGGGGGCATGCGACGCTGGACCCAGAGCCTCAGCGTCCTCTGGGGCCCGCGGGTTTGAATAAACAACACGGGATCGCCTTCTTTGAGATTCGGGTTGTCGATAGCGAGATAGGAGAGGTCACCTACCCGCGTGATAACTCCCAACATCAGGTTGAGCACTCTCGCCGCCTCCGACAGTTCTCGATCCGGCTCCTGCAACGAGCTGTTGAACTCCTGCCACATGCCGACGGGGTCCATTCTGAAACGCTCGGAGAACGACGCCGCGAACGCTGCACCGTTCTGGATATCGAGGAGAAACCGCTTGAAATTATCCGGATACGCATCACGGATATAGGTTACAAACATCCCGCTTTGCTTGTGGAACATCGGGTAGTCCAGGCCGTAGTCACCGGCACGTTTCATGAGCAGCAGGGTCCCTTTGGAGTCGGGAACGAAATGCTCGCCGCTCAAGATCGCAACCAGGGCCCGCGTGTCACTGATTCCCTCGCCACCGCTGCCCGCCACCATGTTGGCCAGGCCCTCATGAAACCAAACCGGCACCCGGCGCCGGGTGCCAAAGAAACCCAACCGCTGCCTCAGGTGGAGATGTGACAACTCGTGAAGCAGGGTTTCCTTATGCGTGTCCCTTCCCTCGAAGGAGAACGCGCTCAGCGAAACGAACACGTTCCCACGAATCGAGGCGCCCCGGACCCGGCCACCCTGGGGGTCCGCGATGAACTCGTTGAAACTCTCCCGGCTGGAACACACGTACACCGCAAACGACCGCTTGAACGGCAGCCCATGGTCCCGCTCGATCTTCTCGACCGCTTCTTTGAGATACTCCGCGATCGGCGTCGCAAAGTTTTCCGCCCCCGGCTCATAGAGAACCCGGCCATCCAGCTCATGCGCCAGAAAGTGGCTCCTGGATTTCAGAAGGGCAATGCCAACGGTGGTCCGTGACAGGGCAAGCCCGCCCGCCACAAGAAGGATACCGAAGAGAATTCCCGCTATTTTGCGTTTCACATCGCTCCTTAACAATTGAGCTGCGCCGCTTTGCGGCGTCGGCTCCAATCGCCATGCGCGACGTTGCCGCCAGGTCAACGTAGCGCTAGATGTACAACGCGTGCTTCGCACCGGCCGTGATCTGTATCATTGTCGGCAGGCCGACGATTTCGTCTACCTTTTTGCGCACTTCGCTCATGTCCAGCTCGAGTAATCGGCAGGACGTGCTGCACGCCAGGATTTTCAGGCCCCCGCTTTCGCCTGCCGCCTTTTCCACCAGCCAATACAACGAGCGGAAGTTCCCCGCCTCGAAGCCGCGTTCCAGACGCTTCGCCCAGGCAGGAAACGCCGTGGCGCCCGGCGAGGTCGATGTCGACCCCGGGGCATCCCCCAGGGATGCCCGAATATTTGGCTCGTCCCAGGTGCCTTCAATGTACGACGCGAGAGCACCGTGGAACAAAAACAAATGACACGGCCAGCCCATGGCCGATGCGGCGAGGACCATGCTCGCCGCCTGGTACAGGCGGTCGTAACGATGGCTATGCAGAAAAACCACCAGTGAAGGATCCATACATATGAGTTGTATCACGCCAGGGTGTGTTTTGGTACCCAGAACGGCTGCCGGCGGGCGCCGACACGGGCTCGAGGTTACAGCAATGGAGCGCCTAGAGGAGGAATTCCTGGAAAATCTCGTCCACCGTCCCGGGCTCGCGCTTTGCCGACTCCTCGCGCTGAAACGCCATCTTTTCTTCCATCGTCGGCGCTTCGGTGCGGTAAAAGATCCCCGTGTTGACGCGTTCCTTGTCCAGCGCCAACCGGAACGCGGCGTCGAGATCGCTCGGGTCGTGGTCATCCGGGATGGGGTCGACGTGCGCCTTCATCCAGTCGAAGGTCACGACCTGGTTGAAGGTCGGGCACGGTGAAATAAGCTGGATAATCGAAAATCCTTTGTGCGCTACCGCTTCGGTCAAGAGCTGCGCGAGCTGCTTGACGTTGGACGAGAAGGCCCGCGCAACAAACGTAAACCCGTAGGAGAGAAACATCAGCACCGGGTCGAGCGGAGGATCCTGCATGCCGAAGGGCGTGGTCCTCGTCACCATCCCGAGCGGTGAGGTGGGCGAGCTCTGGCCCTTGGTGAGTCCGTAGATGCCGTTGTCCAGCAGCAGGTAGGTAATGTCAGGATTGCGCCTGGCAGCATGCGGCAGGTGCCCGCCGCCGATGGACAGCCCGTCTCCGTCCCCGCCGACGACGAACACGTGCAGATCTGGGTTCGCGGTCTTGACGCCGGTCGCGGTGGGAATGGCGCGGCCGTGCGCGGTGTGGTACGCGTAACACTTGATGAAATGGGAGAAGCGGCCCGAACAGCCGATGCCAGATACGATGACCAGATCCTTGGGATCCACTTCCATGGCCGCCATGGCCTGCGTGAACGCGGCAAGGTCCCCGAAATCACCGCAGCCCGGACACCAGATCGGCGTAATCTCACTCTTGTAGTCTTTGGGTTTCAGCATGGTTTGCTGGGTCATTCGGTTCGCTCCTTACTCAGATGTCATGGCGAGGTTGGGGTCGGCCGGCGACGCCGGTCGCCGGTCGCTGCGCCGCCGGACGGCCGTCGCAGCACTAAAGATGTTTCTTGAGCGCATCAAAAACTTCATCTCCGCTAAACGGCAGACCCGTGCACTTGTTGACCTCAATGGGTTCCACCTTGAAATTCGACTTGAGGTAACTGGAGAACTGGGCCGTATAGTTCTCTTCGACCACGAGGACCTTCTTGAGCGGCTTCAAGAACGCCATCATTTTTTCTTTGGCCAGCGGCATCAATACTTTGGGCTGCATGTGGGCCACCCTGGTTCCGTCTTCCTTCGCCCTCGCGATGGCCTCCTTGATCGGTCCCTCCGTGGAACCCCAACCGATGATGCCGATCTTGGCGGCGGCGGCGGGGTCGTAGACGCCGTTCCCGTTGGCATCGAGTTCTTTGCTCAGGGTCTCCAGCTTGCGGTAACGCTTTGCCATCGACCTCACCCTGTTTTCCGGCGTGTAGTTCGGCGCACCGTGCTCGTCGTGCTCGAGGCCCGTTGCAATGTACATCCCGTCTACCATCCCCGGTATGGTCATGGGAGAAATACCCGATTTGGTGTCGAAGTAACGGTCATATCCCGCTACGGCACCGGATTCGGCCACATCGCGTTCGAGAATATCCAGGTGGGTCATGTCGGGAATGACCACCGACTGGGTCCGATACGCCATCGCCTGGTCGGTCAAAAGAATCACCGGCATCTGGTAACGTTCCGCCAGGTTGAACGCTTCCACCGTCTGGTAGAAACAATCCTCAATGCTCGTCGGCGCCAAAACGATCCTCGGCGCTTCACCCGCCGTGCCGTGCAGTGCGTACATGAGATCGGCCTGTTCCGTCTTGGTCGGCATTCCGGTGCCGGGGCCACTGCGCTGCACGTCCACGATGACTAGCGGCAGCTCGGACATCGACGCCATCCCGATCAACTCGCTCATCAGGCAGAGCCCGGGGCCGGACGTCGCCGTCATCGCCTTCTTGCCCGCGAAAGAGGCGCCGAGTACCGACGCGATGGCCGCGATCTCGTCTTCGGCCTGCACGACATCGCCACCGAGGGCGGGCAAGTATTTCATCATGAATTCGAGAATCGGTGTCGCCGGCGTAATGGGATATCCCGCCACGTAGCGGCAGCCGGCGGCGAGGGCACCCATGGCAACCGCCTGGTTGCCCGAGATGATAATCTTGCGTTCGGCTTCGGCCTTGGGTTGCTCGAGCTCGTACCCGGCCACTTCGGGCACACCGTCCAGCAGAACCAGACCGGCCTCGAAGGCTTTCATATTCTTTTCCAGGATGTCCTCGCCCTTGCGCTTGAACCTGGAGCGGATAAGCTCCTTGACCTTGTCCGGGGGGATGGCCAGCACACTGGTCAGCGCGGCCAGGGCAACGATGTTTTTGCTCAGGCGCCCGCCCGTTACCGTCATGGAGGTCTCGTGCAGGGGGGCGGGGACCGCCTTGTGAGAGAAACCCTCGGGGATTTCGCAGTGTTTGGGATCGTAAAGAACCACACCGTTGGGAGCGATGCGATCGCCCCAGGTGTCCATCGCTTCCTGGTTGAACGCCATGAGGATATCGGCTTCCATACCGATGGACTGGACGGCATCGGTGCTGATCCGCACCTGCATCATCGCCAAGCCGCCCTTGATCTCGGCGGGATACGAGCGAAAGGTAAAGACCTTCCATGCAGCGTTCGCGGCCGACCGGGTCAGGATCCCGGCGACGCTGATCACTCCTTCACCGCCTTCGCCGGCCACCCTCACTATTATGTCACGACAGGCCATTTACGCGTCTCCTCGAGTGCAAAACTTGACGCAAGTCAAGTGCCAGATGTTTCGCGCTAGACAATATAAGCAATCTCGGGAAAAAAATCACGATTATCAGCCGGGTTCTCGGAATATTATGGGTTTCTAGGAGTTCGGAACCGCGTACCCCCAGGGCGGTCCGCCGCCTCGGCGGGCGGGTCAATGGGCTACTGCCTTGCAGGATAACAAAAAAGGTGGTTTGGGAGGCAAAAAAAGGGCTCCGGAACAAAAGAATAAGTAGGGGGGGTGATCACTTATTCTGGAGGTTGCCCCCGAGCCCTTCAAACGCTTTTCGTCGGGAAGGGTCCCACGAGAAAAGACACACAGCTGATCATCTATCTATTCTACGTCGTGCCGGGGGCTAAAGTTCCACGGCCGCCCGGGGCACCTTGAGGGCCCCCGGGCCTGCCCGGCGGGCAGGTGGACGCGGTACGCCAGGGCAAGAAAGGGGTGCATGGTGTCCCTGTCCGCTGGTATACTACCCAAGTAACCCCTTGACCTGTGTGAAATTATGCCGAAGGCCCGAACGAACCTCCACGTCACCTTGAACATAGCCATCTCCGCCGACGGCAAGATCTCGACGCGCGGCCGCGAGTCGTTTCCTCTCGGTTCGCGGGAAGACCGCCGCCTGATGGACGTGCTCCGCGCCCGGGCCGACGCCGTCGTCGTCGGGGCCAACACACTCCGAATGGACGGCTGGGCCATCCGGGTCCGGGATCCCGTCCTCCGGGCCGGACGCCGGCGCCGGCGTGGCACGCCCCACCCACTGAATGTGGTCCCCAGCACCAGGCTCGATCTCAACCACCGGCGCCAGTTCTTTACCCACCCGGAGACCGAGCGACTCGTCATCACGTCGCGGGCCGCCCCGCCCGTACGCGTCGCGCGGTTCGAGAAGCACTCGCAAGTGGTCGTACTACCCACGAAACGTATCCGGCCGGCGGATATTCTCGCGCAACTCTCGAAACGGGGAATGAAGCGGATCCTGCTGGAAGGCGGCGGCGAGCTGAACTATTCCTTCTTCGAAGAGAAATCCGTGGATGAAATGTACATCACCGTCACGCCCCGCATCCTCGGCGGGCGAGACGCTCCCACGGCGGTCGACGGCAAGGGTTTTTTGCACGCCTCGCACGTCCGCCTCGAACTCGTCTCATGCCGCCGCCGCGGTGATGAGGTGTTTCTTCGTTACCGGGTAGGCCGCCGTTGAAACCGGTGAAACCGTTGCGAGGTTTGGCCGCCGCCGAGCGATCGCGAATCCGCCCCCAACAAACGCACGCGCGATGACTCGCTCAACCGCCGAGCGCCTCGAGCAGCTCGCGGATGTGCCCTTCGACTTTGACCCCTCGCCAGGCGTGAGCGATTATTCCCTCTTTATCGATGATGAAAGTGCTGCGGTCGATGCCCACGTATTTCTTGCCGTAAAGTTTCTTCTCTTTCAAAACACCGTATTGCTCACAGACCGTTCCATCGGTATCGGCAAGAAGTGGAAAGGGTAGTTCGTATTTTCTCTTGAATTTTTGATGGGATGCGACGCTGTCTTTGCTGACGCCCAGGACCACCACTTGCTTGGAATTGAACGCGTCGATTTCGTCACGGAAATCGCAGGATTCCTGCGTTCAACCGGGGGTGTCGTCTTTGGGGTAGAAATAGAGGACGACCTTGCGACCTGCAAAATCCTGGAGCGACACGTGCTCCCCACTGTCTGAGGATAGGGAAAAGGCGGGCGCCCGCTCACCAATTTTGACCATGGTTCTCTCCTCTTGCCGGCTACGCCGGGCGGCGTCAAGGGCGGTGGTTAGTTAGACCGCAAACCGCGCAGACAGCGCAGACAGCGCCGCTGCAGCCCACGGGGGCGGCCGGTCTGCCGAGGTACGCGTG
>JAZGDW010000237.1:0-6518 GCA_036478295.1 Candidatus Krumholzibacteriia bacterium | reverse complement strand
TGACGCATGGCGTTGCTCCTGCCGCAGGCGGTCTTTCCAACGTAAACAACCGCGTACGGTACTGGAGCAACGCCGCTTTCTCACTCCGTTGGGTTGCGGGCCTCGCGCAGCGAGGCTCGCGCTAGGGAGCTACGGACCGTACACATTGTCGATGATGTCCAGGAAACTGAGCTCGCTCTCACAGTTCTGCTTCAGTGCGCGAAACTCCTCGTCGAGAGCGATTTGGGCTGCACTGTAGGTTTCGACTGACGCTGCATCACCCTGATCCATCGCCATGTCTTGTAGAAACTTGATGGCGCGATGTGCAGACCAACTCCCGGCAGCGCCGACGATGCAATTCTCCGACAACATGAGGTGCAACCCCACTGCCAGCGCAGCTCGTGCAAATCTGACGGCGTCATCCTGATCCCCCGCGCGCAAGCGAGACTGTGCAACAACCAAAGCCGCACTCGGAGGTAGGATTAAAGCGCCGATATCAAGAGATTCGGAGCCAACCGGCGTAGTATCCCGCAGCATAGGCATGCGAGGGAGTCCGGCGTCACGAAATGTAGCCCCTCGGATGGTTCGATTGGCTGCGTCGTTTACGACTGTGAAGGAATCGCCACTGGGCAGTATTCCATCTTTGCCCAGACATTCCTTCATTTTCTCCCTCGTCCAACCGTTGTCAACAAGCAGAATGGCTGCCGCCGCATACTCATTGAACGCCTTTCCAGACGTGTCCGAATGAAACCCACTGCCGGCCAGCAGGGCTTCCAGCTTCATGCGCGGGCTGCTGGCACTGAGGGTATCCTTAATCCCCAATATCACCAATACAACACACGAGGAAAGCAAGAATAAGCACGACAGCAGAATCCACTTACGCGCGGACGACGTTTTATGCGACATAGGCTCACCTCCTATTACAACAGTTGGCCGTAGGAGCTGTAGAAGACACGCCCCAGGACGGTGCCGGCAAGGTCGGTGGCGGCGATTGCACTACGCATCATTTCGGTTCCCGGGCAGATCGATACGCTAAGATGGACGAGTCGTCCACGAGCAGCAGAATCTCTTCCCCTTCCACGTCGGATGGAATCACCGTAAAGGATCCAGGGTTGCTGCCGGATGCCAGCACCTCGTGATAGACGAGCGCGCCGCTTCCGTCGTGGATCTTCAGGATGACGCGCGTGGTGTTGTGGTAGGTGCCGCGACCAGTATAGATCGCTCCACTTCCACTTGGAGGTGGGCCTGACAAGAAGGACCACAATTCAGACCAGTACACGAGTTCGAAGGAATAGGCGAATTCAACGCGAAATGGCTCGGCGTTTGACCTGAACTGAACGTCGATCGGTTCGACCTCGAACTCCCGATCGGTCGGACACCCTTCAAACATGACTTCACGGCCGAAATCCGCCCGGTCCCCGAAACAATAGCCCGTATCGCTCGGCAACAGTGATCCCACCTCAGTACCGTCGGGGGCGTAAAGCGCGCAGTCCAGCTTGATACGATCCAGTCCGGGTTGTTCCGGGTCGGAGAATAGCGAGTAGAACTCGAACGCCCGCCGCGACTCGCGATTCGGTGCCTGGAAGGAACCCAGCTTCGTTCCGTCCAGGTCCCAGGTGGTGAGTCGGTGCTCGCGGTTTGGTGCCTCCGAACGCAGATCATAATCAAGCGTGACCAGTTCGAGATCATCGTCGTCGTCAAGTTGGCCCAGCGTGAGTTTCCGGTATGGTAGGTCGCCGATGATCGAGAGCCGATCGCCGCTACCCGTCAGCAGTTCGACGCCCTGGTGCGTGCCCACGAGAAACTCGAGTTTCCCGTCATCGTTCACATCTGCCCAGAGTACTCCCGACGTCCAGAAGGCCGGTACCTGGTTACGGTCCGGCCGGACCTCCCAGAGCAGCACCCCGGTGTGGTCCCAGAGGCGTATGCCCTCGGACCAAGAGCGTTCGAGATACTCCGCGTCACCGTCGCCCTCGACGTCAACGAAGCGCACGCCCCGAGCCTCGATGGCGCTGTACACTACTGGCGCCGTCGGACCTGGCGACAGGACGAGGAAGCCGTCTGTTCCTCGAAAGACTATTTCGTCGCCGGGTGTTTGATCCAGGTCGCCACGGCAGATCGCCGTCCCTGCGCCGGACGGTTCGACACGTGAGTCCTCAATCCAGAGGGACTTGGCGAGGTCGATTTCGTTTAGCACGACTCCGGCCTTGGGCCGAGGACACACTCCGACCGTCTCATCACAAGGAAGAAGAACGACCGAGACCACCTCACTGCACCCGGATGCGCACGCCAGGATCACTATGGCAGCGCAAAGTGACTGGATTAGTTGTAATAGTACGCGTTTTCGTGGCAATTCGATACGCATCAATGTGATATTCTCCGATGTGCCGGGAACGTTGCGCGTTGCACTAGAATCAGTGGTCGTCGCGATGACGTTCTAATCCTTCGCCCTTTCACCTTGGTCGCCCTCAGCCTGATGGACCACCATGTGGCCGTAGTCGGTCTTCATGGAGACGACCTCGTCGATGTACTCCTTCAAGAGCGTAAAAGGTGTCAGGGTGGATTTCTTGGGCCGGATAAATCATCCTGACTCCTTTTCTTCTCCCTTTTCTTCTCCCTTTTCCTTTCCGCTCCCCCACCGCTAAAGCGATGGGCCACCCGGCAGATACCCTCCGTCAGTAGCGAACCGTGATCTTCGTTATCTTGCCTTCTTCGACGGTTACCGTCTGTTCTTTGATCCCAAGTGTTTCGTGCCAAGACACGATTGTGTATTCCCCGGCCGGAACGCCATCCAACTGGAATACGCCCGCAGTATTAGTGACATTGAAGAAGGGATGCGCAAAGACGCATATGTAAGCCGACATCCACGGGTAGCTCAAGTCGCTGAGCCGCACTGGAACTTCCGGACTGGAGAACACTTCCGTCCACGGTTGGTAGTCGTTCAAAGAGAAATGGTAATGCTGGCCAGGTGGGCATGCCTTACTTCCTGGACATAAAACTAAAGGAAGGGGAGCATGCTGCGGGGTCGCAGCCAGTCGCGTCGGAGAACTGGGAAACACTTGTTTGTTAGTGATGAGCGTGAACGCATGATTACCGGGCACTTCTTCGCTATCTCGGAAGTGAACCGGTTGCCCCACTTGAATGCCAACAACGTGGGGCGCAAACCGCCAATTTCGGGCATCTACGACGATCGGCTGCGTTGGCGGCATAAACGCATGTCCGGGAAGATCATCCGCTATATAGACCACGACATTGCTAATCGTTTGATCGTCGTTAACAATCAGAGACTCGGAAAAGACTGGCTCCTTGGGCATTGGAGCGTCGGGATAGAGAGCCTTCCCTGAGATCACATTGCGCCTTACCGCCGGACCCGAATAAGTTACACTGCCAATGATCACTCCGTGTGCGCTCGGAGGCTGAATGTCTCGGTTACGAGACGTAGGTGCCTGAGGCTTGACTACTGGTGAGGGCGGACCAGTTGGCGGCGCCGGGCTACACGCTGGGCCTGGCAAACACAACAAGGCAGTTCCCGTGCACCACGCAGCAAACCGATTGAGAATGGAACCCTTCTTGTCGGCTACATGCCGTTTGCAGTGGTGGGGTGTTTTCATTCTGTGATATCTCCTGAGTGTGTTCATTGCCAGGCACATACTATCCCGCCTGGGGGGCAGTTGCAAAACCAATTGAACGGGAAGCGTAAAGGTGTCAGGATGGATTTCTTAGGCCGGATAAATCATCCTGACACCTTTTCTTCTCCCTTTTCTTCTCCCTTTTCTTCTCCCGACGGCGTAGTAAGTGTCGCTGTCGTCATGGCCAAGGACAACCCCGGCTCGGTCTGTGGTCGATCCGAATCGAACCTCCAGCAAGCCGGATTACAACCATCGTTAGTCACCCACTTGGTCTGATATCGTGATCGTACACGAGACCGTACTGAATTCAACAAAAAACGGGGGGGGAAAGATGGGGGGGCCCATAATGACTTCTTCTGCCGTGATGATAACCGTCCCCGCGCGTTCCGCTCGGAATTGTACCTGCACTATCCGTGTGTCCGACTCGTCCCCCCCCCCGCGAAACTCGTCGCTGGCAAATCCGTTGAAGATGAACGATCCTCCTCCACCATCCTCGCTGTGTTGCCGCCAAAACAGTGCTTCGTCCACGTTCCAGCCAGTAAGCGTCCGTTCCTCTCCTATCTTCATGGAATCTGTCGGACATTCGAGTAGTGGATCGCCACAACCAGGCAATGTTGATCCAATAAGCGCAACAACAATGGCAAGACAGAACCGACTTAAAAACTTCATCAGATATTTTCTCCACCTTCACAATGATAGAAACCGTCTCCCAATATTCTCACCCCCGTGTAGTATAGCTTGGTAGGGTGCATCTTGATGCACCCTACGCGCCTACGCGACTCTATAGTCGCCTGGCGAGCGGATGCGCAACGGTCGAGATTCGGCTTTTTTTGACCGGAGAGCACGATTTCGAGACATTCTGGAGTTTCTCCGTTGCGCAAGGCGATCGGGGACGACCAGGTACGGAGCATCTGTCGGCCCGTCGGTCGGCGTCGTTGATGTTCTCGCAGCCAAAAAGGTGCATCAAGATGCACGCTAGGCGACTCGAAACCCAGCATAGCGCCGGCATGTTGCCGGTGAAGACACAGCCGGAAGCCTGTGCCGCTGCCGGGGGCGCGCTTTGGTTTTCAACCGGGATCGGGTATGTTGCCGCCGGTAGTGGATAGATTCCGAACTGGCCCGAAGGAGGCGCGAAGCACGATGGATAGCCAAACACGACGCACGTTCTTAGGCAAAGCCGCCGTCGCAGCTCCGGTGATGGCGGTTACCGGCGGGGCGGCTTCGGTCGCGGCGGCGAGCGGATCCGGTGGGGGTAAAAGGATCGTCGGGGGCAGCCCCTATCCGACCTTCTCGCGGGCCGTGATTCTTAACGGCACCGTTTATGTCTCCGGCGTGCTGGGGCAGAAGCCGGGAACGACGCAATTGGCGTCGCTCGACTTCGAGCCGCAATGTCGCCAGGCCATGGAGAATCTGAAAGCTTCGGTGGAGGCGGCCGGTTCGCGCATGGACCAGGTCGTCAAGTGCCAGTGCTTCCTCACCGACGCCGCGGACTTCGCCGCCTTCAACAAGATCTACGTGAGTTACTTTCCCTCCGAGCCGCCCGCCCGATCAACGGTGATCGTCAAGGAACTCGTTGCCAAGGGCGCTAAGCTCGAAATCGATTGCTTCGCAGCCGTGCCATAGATCATCGGCCGCGTCCGGCGCGCCGACTCCGGTTCCGCGCCTCGGGATTATCCCGCATCGGAGCCTGTCGAACGGGCTGGGGAGGCGATCTATCGGCCGGGAAGAAAAGGGGTCGGAAGTCGATTTTAGTGAATAACCGCCACACGGCCCACCCGCCGATCGAGGACGCGGTAAACGATCCCACCCGTTGCTGTCCGCCGCCTTGGCATACGTTCTTTGCACCAAGAACGACAGAATCAATCAAAAACGATTCCCGGCCCCTTTTCTTGTCCTTTCTTGTCTTGTCGGCCGAAACTGGCCCACGCAGTGGCGGTCGGGGCCCGGTTCTAATAGAATGGCAACGGTGGAGAAGGCAAATGGGGAGTATCGGCTGGTGGCGTTGTCATGAACGAATCCGGCAGCAACCAACGACCGCGGCGCAGAGGGCGGCGCTGGGTTCGAACTCTCGTGAAGACGTTCGCGGCTGTCGTAATCCTGACGTGCGTCGGATTGGCGGTCCTGGCGGAAGTGAATCGTCGCGAGGCGGTACGCCGCGACCGCCGTCATGAAGGCGCGCGGTTGACGGAGCCGGAATCGGCGCTGCTCGTCGAGGTCCGACGGCTTCACGCGAAGCTTGGGTCGCAGGTCTGGCCCGGTTTCGCTGATGCCCGCGTGCCGATCGTGCTGTTCAACGACGCGTATGAGTTTCTGGCAGACGCGGTGGATCCGCCCACGCCGTGGGAAATCGTGCCGGATCATCGCTTGGACGGGTCGGTCTACTATCGCCGCGCTGTCGGCAACCCGCAGGGCTTCGCCGTTCGCATCGGCGATCTATGGGCAGGGTCTCTCAGCACGCTCGCGCGGGTGAACCGCGATTTCTTCCTTGCGGTGCGGCGGGATCTGCCGCCGGTGCTGGCACAGGTTTATCCCTATGCGTGGGCGACGGTTGCGCCGGATTTGCACGTCGTCGCGTTGTTGCACGAGATGTTTCATGCGCATCAGGCGAGCACGACACCCGAGCGGTTCGCCGCCGCGGGTGCCCTTTATGAGGTGGAGAAGCGCTATCCTTTCGCGGACGCCGCGTTCTCCGACGAATGGGATGCCGAGGGCGCGGCGCTGGCGGCGGCGCTGCGAAGCCTGGATATCGGAGAGACGCGGGAGCTGGTTCGCACATTCCTCTCGCGGCGCGGCGCCCGACGGTCGCGCGCGGGGCTCGACGCCAAGCTGCTTGCATTCGAGCGCGAGCTGGAATGGCTGGAGGGACTGGGCAAGTACGTCGAGACGCGCTTTCACGAACTCGCCGCCGCC
>JAZGDW010000236.1:0-2429 GCA_036478295.1 Candidatus Krumholzibacteriia bacterium | reverse complement strand
AAAGCGCCCGAAGTCCTCACGACTCCGGGCGCTTCATTTCTTGGTAGCGGGGGAGGGATTCGCGGGCGAGCTTTGCTCGCCAAGCGCAACGAAGCGAAGCTTCGTCGCGAACCCCCGACCTCCGGGTTATGAGAAAGTTTCCGCATTTCCGAAAACAATTGAAACTACGCATAGTTATAGACTTACGGCATTTAGGCATTGGGGCTGGATGGGGTTCTTTGGTGCAAAGTGACCCCACAGTGACCCTACCTCTCAATGAGTTACGAAGCCAAAATAACCTGGAATCTTTCGGCTCGAACGGCTTGATTTCTGGTTAGCGGGACGGGGGCGCTACGCCCGAGTCTGCACCCTGCCGGTGCCGCTGAGGCTGCCGGTGGCAGGGCAGGTTACGGCGCCTGCGGTGACCGTTTGCGAGAGCCCAAGCTCACTTCGGTGCGCCGCAACGCGCTCGCTGAGATCCGGTTTTTTTGAGTGATGTGTTAAGAGAGTGCTCCTCTATTAATAGATATGTAATAAAACCTACTTTGAAGAAAAATATTGACATGTCGAAAGAACACGCGTATGACGCGGGTAGCGTGAACTGTCCGCCGCCCGCCACGGATCAGCGCGGTGTAGCCCGGCCCCAGGGCGCGGGTTGCGACACCGTGGCCGTCGAATACCTGCCCGAGCCGAGAGGCGCGTTGGCGTTGATCGCAGGCGCGGGGTTCCTTGGTTTTCTCTACCGGCAGCAACGAAGAGGTGCATCCAATGAAGCGTAATTTCCGTTTCTTGGAGACGACCCTGGCCACAATCACTGGGCTTGTGTTGGTCACAGGAATTGCACAAGCAGAGGGGAAGCGGGGGCGGACAAAGTCGGGGCAGACAACAGAGACACAGGAGGCGGTGTCACTCCCTGGGAGATTGCTTGATATCAGCGAGCAAGACAGGCAGTTGCCCACGCCGCCTCGGCCAGCCCGCAGCTGGAATCTGGAACAGATTGGCTTCCATGATTTGGGCGGGCGCGGCGCGAACGCCGACGTGTGGGCACATGGCGACTACGCCTACGTCGGATCCTCGCGCAATTTCTGTCCCTTCATCAGCCGCGGCACGAAGGTGATTGATATCTCTGACCCCGCGAACCCGGTGCAGGTCAACACGCTGCCGACCGTGCGCCGTACCGCCGCCGCTGATGTCAAGGTCGCCCACATCGAGACAGCTTTCTTCCAGGGCGATCTCCTGGTGGTCAGCAACCAAGACTGCTCGACGAATCGTGGTGCGCGTGGCATCGAGATCTGGGACGTGACCGATCCGCCCAATGCGGAGTTGCTGGGAAGTTTTGGCCCGAGAGTGATCCCAGCAGCACCGATCCCGCGGCCTCCTTTCGAGTGGGGCGCTGGGGTCCACAACCTCTACCTCTACCAGAAGGGCGACCGTGCCTTTGCGCTGATTGCTACCACAGGGGCGGAATTCAGGCAGATTGAGTTTGATCCCCCCGCGACTGGTGATCTCAAAATCGTGGAGGTCACGAATCCCCGCGAGCCAGTGCAGATCGCCAGCTGGGGCGTCAAGCAGGACCTCGGAGAGCCGGTCGGGAACGCCGACAACGGGCGCGGAGATGACTGCCGACCCACGTGTCGCGGAGAAAGTGGCGCTGTAATTTTCCTGCACGACGTATGGGCGAACCCGGAGGGGGGACGGTCGCCTATCTCTCGTATTGGGACGCAGGGCTCATCCTGTTGGACATCTCCGACCCATCCCAGCCCCGCTTCCTCGGCCGAGGCACCTACGATCTGAGCGACGAGGGAAATACGCACGCAGCGGTGCCCGCTCAGGGAGGCAACCTCGTGATCGTCGCCGATGAGGATTTCGCGGAAGATCCGTGGGGATTCATCCGAGTGTTCGACACAACGGCTGTGACGAATCCCGTGGAAGTGGGGAGCTTCCACACCGAACACACCTTGGGGCCTCCGCCGGATGCCGGATGGTATACGGCTCACAACCTCTTTGTCCGCGGAGCCACGGTCTATGCGTCCTGGTATTCGGATGGAGTTCGGTTGCTGGACATCTCCGCACCCGCCGCGCCCCGCGAGATCGCCTCGTTCGTTCCACCCGACGTTGCCGACCCACGGGGAAACCTCCCCGCGAAGCCTCTGGTCTGGGGAATCTACGTTCAGGGTGATCTGATTCTCGCCAGCGACATCAACGCAGGCCTTTACATCCTGAAACGGCGGCGGATGAACATCAGTCCGTCGGAACCCGGCAATCGCCTCGAGTTGGACACCCAGGAAACCGTGGTGGTTGCGATTCTCGGATCCGCAGAGTTCGATGTCACACAGCTCGACGTGCAGAGCCTGGCGTTCGGACCCGATGGAGCCGGCCCAATCGCCGGGACGCCGGAGGATCCGTTCCCGAGAATCGAAGACGTAAACGAGGACGGATTCGACGACCTT
>JAZGDW010000235.1:0-2029 GCA_036478295.1 Candidatus Krumholzibacteriia bacterium | reverse complement strand
TTGCGATAACTTAATGGCTCATTCTGGCTGTCAAGAGGTTACCCAGAGTAATGGCATTGGCCACGCAGGAACCACGGGATGACGCGGCGCCCGTTCGCGATTTCAATGTTGAACGCGATCGCTTTGTGGCGTTCGCCTTTTCCGCAGCGGAAATTCTTTTCGAACTCGATTCGGATCGTCGGATCACCTTCTCTACCGGCGCCACCGCCGCCTTGTTGGGTCGATCCGCGGATGCCTTCATAGGGCTTGCGTTTGAGGAATTGATCGCGCCCACCGACCGCAGATTGGTCGGCGAGTTGCTGCATAGCGCACGATCGCGCGATCGCCTCGATGACATGGTCGTTCTATTTGTTGGTGCCGAAAAAGACCCTGTGCGACTCGTGCTGACGGGGTATTTCCTGGGTGAGATGGGTGGACGCTACTTCTTGAGCCTGCGCCGCGGCCACAGAAGGATAACAATCTTGGAGGCGGATCTGCCCCGGGACGCCGAGAGTGGGCTCTTGAAGCAGGAGTCCTATTCCGCGGTGGTTGCCGAGCGCCTGAAATCCGTCGGCGAGAACGGTGAGTCCTGCAAGTTCACGATTCTGGACTTGTCGGAGAACCAGGACCTTTGCCAGCGGATGGACCAGGACGTAAGCCGCGAGTGGCTCACCGCATTGGGCGCGTGCGTTCGCGCAGGGTCGTTGAACGGTGACTCGGCCGGATCAATGGGCGAAGACCGTTATGGCCTCGTTCACGAGGTTGGTCTCGACGTGGGCGCTTTGCGACAGCGGATCGAGACATGTGCCCGAGAGTTCGATCCGGACGGCCTCGGGATCACGGTCGAAACAGCCTCAGTGAAACTGGAAAAAGCGGCGTTGCGCGAGACCGACGTGGCCAAGGCTCTCGTGCATACAATCAACCGGTTCTGCCAGGATCAGGGAGATAGTTTTACGGTAAAGAACCTGTCCCAGAGCTTCGAGAACCTCTTCGAGCAGGCGCGCGACAACGTATCCAAGTTCCGTGAGATCCTGGAGAAGGAATCGTTCAAGCCAGCGTTTCAGCCAATCGTCGAGCTTCACGGCCAGCAGCCGCAACACTTCGAGGCGCTTGCGCGATTCCATGGCGCGCCGGAAGGTCTCTCGCCATACGAACTGATCAGTTTCGCGGAAGAGGTGGGGCTCGCACCACAGTTCGACATTGCGATGTGTCGTAAGGTCCTGGAATGGCTCTCCGCCATCAATGGCCAAGGTTACAAATACGTCGTGGCCGTGAACCTTTCCGGCCGTTCCATCGAAGTGCCGGCGTTTGCGGCTGACCTGATGGACTTGATTCAGGAGTTCGACTCGGTCCGTGACAATCTAATGTTCGAAATTACCGAGTCGGCAAAGGTCACGGATCTCGCATACGTCAACGATTTCGTACAAAGACTACGCAGCGCGGGACACATGGTTTGCCTGGATGATTTCGGCACCGGCGCGGCCGCGTTTGAGTATTTGCGCGCGCTTCAGGTGGACTTGATTAAGATCGACGGATCGTACATCAAGAATGCGATCGCTAATAAGTCCGAGCGCATCCTGCTCAAAGCAATGTCGGGAATGTTGCACGAGCTCGGTATCGCGTCGGTCGCCGAAGGGATCGAAGATGAAGTCACCCTCGGCTTCGTCAAGGAATGCGGCATCCGGTTTGGTCAGGGCTATTTATTCGGTAAGCCTAATACCGATATCGGCGCTTTCGACGCGCCGCGGCCGAGTCTTTTTGTTTCGAAGCGGCCTTCGGCAGCCTAGAAGTGACAGGTTGGCAAGAGGCCTTCCAAGGGGCCTTTCGTATACGCCATTCTTCGTAAATTGTGGTCCTCCCAGAGTGGCGTTGGTCGAAACCCAACAAAGCCTACCCGAATTACACGCCCAGATTACCTCAACCTGACCTCGGGATGCCCTCGGAGCCGCCTAACCAGGACGCAGACGATCCGGGTTTCGACGATGGCGACGGCGGTGGCGGCACGGGCGGCGTGGTCGTCGCGGATCTGTTGGCGGAGTTCGTCATCGAA
>JAZGDW010000234.1:0-12254 GCA_036478295.1 Candidatus Krumholzibacteriia bacterium | reverse complement strand
GCGCGGGTCCTGTCAGCGAACAGCCCGTCCGTGCTCGCAAGCTGCGCGCGGCCGGGCGCCCGTTCGCTGCCACCCGCGCTGGCCGCTGGGTAGCCGAGCGAAGCGGAGCGCGGTGCTGGAAACTGCCCCACAAGGCAACGCTCTTCATTCTCGTGGATTGGACGGCGCGCCGCTCAACCAAGCCGTGACCGCCAGTCGGGCAGGGCGTCGAGCCCGTGTTTACTGGCGTCTTCCTGCATGATTGCGTCGAGCTCGTCGATGATGTCTGGTGAAAGCAGCGAGTCGGGCGGCGGTGCCAGCAGCTCGATCACAGTTCTGTGGGCCCTTTCCTCCGCGCTCAGCGCGCCGGATTTTTCCCACTCGCCGCGTGTTGCACGGTCTATCACGTCCGACGGGTAGTAGACCTCTTGGCGAAAGAAACGCCGCGTGTGCTCCGATGCTAGAAAATTTCCATTCACGGCGTACTCTCGCAGGGCATCGAAACCCGCACTCTTTTCACGAAAGGCGATGCCCTCGATCAGGCGCCGCGCCATCGCACAGATTTCGCCGTCCAGCACGAGCTTTTCGAGGCTTTGCGTGCTCACGAAGTTGAGCATCCCCGGTCCCGATACGACGTTGGCGCCGGCAAGCGCCGCCAGCGTCGCTCCCATCGCCGTTTCGAACCCCGCCTGCGAATCCGGCAGCTTCGCGTCGCTGAGCCCCATGTAGACATGGGAGGGAATTCCGAGCGTCCGGGCGATCTGGACATAGGCTGTGTCGATCATCATCGTTTCCACCGCGCCTTGGGGCGTCGTTCCCTTTCGCATGTCGAAACACGCCGCCGCCCCTCCGTAAACCAGGCGGGCTCCCGGAGTGGTGATCTGATGGATCACGACACCACTCAACGTTTCCGCGGTGTGCTGAACGAGCGATCCTGCCAATGTCACCGGGCCGGTAGCACCGGCGAGCGGCATGGAAACCGTTTCCGCGGGGATTTCGTGCTTCGCGCAGTCCATCAATACCTGGCACGTCAGATCGCTCCACATGAGCGGCGGGGAGGGACAGCAGTCGAACACGGCTAGTGGCTTTTTCTTCAGCTCCTCTGGGCCGCGCCTGACCGCGGTTAACAAAGAGAGCATCGTGGAATAGGCCTCTTTGGTGAAGGTCCCCGTTATGACCGGTTTTTTGCCGTAAATCAACGCGAGAAACAGCCGGTAACGATCCGCCAGTTGTTCGGGGACGTCCGTGGGAACGACTGCGGTACTCTGCGCTTCGAACGCGGGGAGACGATCGGTGAGAAGTACAAAGTCGATGACGTCCGCGGTCACGGGTTCGCGAATGCGTTTTTCGGCGAAGTCATATATGGAAATCGCTGCCGACCCCGGGTTGAAGATGATGTTGTCACCGCCAACCACCCCGGCATCGTTGCCGTCGCGATCGTAAAGCGTGAAGGTTTTGGGTACGGTGCCAATGCACCTGTCGCAGAGCTGCCTGGGGATGAAAACCCGTTTGCCATCATCGGACACCTTCGCTCCCGCACCGGAGAGCCGCTCGACCGCTTCATCGTTCTCGATGAAGACGCCGATTTTATCGAGGGTCTCAAAGGCCTCAGCGAGGATTTGATCGATTCTCTCGGGCGGCAGGATAGTGAAATGAGGTCTGTCAGCGAAGTTCATTGGCCGGATCGTCTCCCAAAACATTTTCGCGCCGTATGTCGCAGCCGGCAGTTAACCGCACCGCACGTTTCACAAATGTCGGCGGTTCTCATCTCGACTGGATCATCACCGATCGTGACGGCGAACGTGATGGATTTTCGCGGGTTCATCATGCACCCTTCGGTGAGCGTTACCTCGAGCACGTCCGCGTCCAGCGCGGGCAAGATCCATTTCTGCTCGGCGACGGCCCACCCGCCATAGCCCGGGCTGAACCTCCGGCTGCACCGGAGTCCCCTGGCGGAGACAGCGCTCTCGATCAGTCCGTTGGCGGCCACGGCGGTCGCCTCCGCCGCGGCGGACCCGTAGACATCAAGGACGAGCGCACGGGCCAGTTCGCCGTTTTCCTTGTGCCGCTGCACCTCTCGCTCGAGCGCGCCGCCTATGGTGACCAGGCAAAAGGCCGACTGTTGGATGTGATTGAGGTAGCGCGACTGCGGATACTCCTCAACAGCCATGATGCGGTAGGCGCACGCCGGCGAGAGAAGCCGCGGCGCAGCGGCTTCGGCCTCCGTGATCATCGTCCGCACGCGCGTGGGCATATCGGATTCCCCGTAGCCGAGCAGCCCCGCGATCTCGTCCTGGACGATGGAAATCTCCAGGTCGCGTATGCGGTGGACCTTCTCCATTTATGAGCCCGCGGCGCCTTCAGGCTTTGGCCTTCCTGGCCGGAGCCTGGCGGACACCTCACGTATGAAATCGGGGGTCGTTCCGCAGCACCCGCCAACCGCATTGATTCCTTTTTCGAAAAGCTTCATGGCATCACCGGCGAATTCCTCCGGACGCTGCTTGTAAACGGGGACACGGTTCTCGACCGTCGGATTGCCGGCGTTGGGCTGGCAAAGAATCGGAAGATCCGTATTCCGCCGCAGCACATCGGCCAGCGCCAGCATATCACCGCTCGAAATCGAGCAGTTGGCGCCGACGACATCGGCGCCCGCTGCCTGGAGTTGCTTGACGGCGGCGCCGGCCTCATCTCCCATTACCGTAAAGAATCCCCGGGGATTCGTGTTGTAGGTCAGCGAGACGGCGACCGGATACGGAAAAGTGTCCTTTGCCGCTTCGAGCGCGAGAAGTCCCTCTCTCAAGTCAAAGATGGTTTCGATCAACACGAAATCGAAATCGTCCTCAATGCTCCGGAACTGCCCGGTGAACTCCGCCTTGACCTCGTCTTCACTCGCCGCACCGACCGGTGGCAGCATCTTTCCGGTGGGGCCGATCGATAAGGCAACAAACCTGGCGTCCGCCGCCTCGTTCCCGGAGTCCCGCCTTTGGTTTTTGTCCGCCCGGCCGCCACGGAACCGGGCGACGGCGTCCCTTGCCAGGCGCACGCCGGCCGTGTTGATGCTCCGCAGCTGGTCCCCGAGGCCGTGGCCTTCGAGGCGTGCCGGTGTCGCGCCGAACGTGTTCGTCGAGATCACGTCGGAGCCTGCCGCCAGGTACGATGCGTGTACCGTCATTATTACGTCTCGGTTCGTGTGGTTCCATTCTTCGGGAGGCGAGCCTGCCTGCAGCCCCGCCGCGATCAGCATGCTCCCCAGACCGCCGTCGAGGAGCACCCCGCCCCGTTCAAACAATTCTCGCACGGCAACGGGCATGGCTCGACCAATCAGAGAAGCGAAGCGACGACGTGGACAGCCTCGACCGCATTCTCGGCGTACCCGTCGGCGCCGATCTCCCGCGCCCACTGGGCGGATGTTGGCGCGCCGCCGATGACCACTTTGATGCTGTCCCTTCGTTTCTGCTTCTTGAGAAGCTCAATAATCTCTCGCTGCCCGGCCATCGTCGTCGTCAGGAGCGCGGACAGACACAGCACATCCGCCCGGTGTTTCGTCGCTTCTTCGAGGAAACGCGCGTGTTGGGTATCGGCACCCATATCGATTACCCGGTAGCCGTTTGCGGTCAGCATGGTGGCGACAAGCGTTTTGCCGATGTCGTGGATGTCACCCTGAACCGTGCCGATGACCACGACACCCCTGGAACGATCCTGGTCCGTCCGCTCGAGCAGCTCGGGATTGAGCACATCCATGGCCGCCTTCATCGCCTCGGCGCTGAAGGCGAGCTCCGGCAGGAAGTATTCCCCCTTCTCCCACAGCGCCCCCGCCTGCCGGATGCCCATAGCGAATCCTTGCTCGATGACCTGGAGAATGTCGTAGCGTTCGGTGAGGACTCTTGCCGCGAGGTCCGTCGCGAGCGGTTTGTCACCCTCGAGTACGGCCCTTGCGCAGTGGTTCAGGAATTGCTCCATCGGCACCCCTCCCGGTCACCCTGTCCCGTGCTGCAGGTTGTCGGCGGGTCAGCGTGGTATACGATCCAGTAGTTCGAACATCCGTGCTTCCATGCGTTCGACCATCGCGTCGAGACCGTGGCGCCGGAAGACATCCTGCCTGGCCGCGGCGCCCATTTTTTGTCGAAGCCCCGAATCGGTAATGAGTCGCTTCAGATGGCGACCGAACTCGATGTCGTCACCGGATTCCGCTAGCAGTGCTGTCTCTCCGTCGATGACGACTTCGGGGACGCTGCTCGCGCGGTAGGCGACGGACGGTTTTCCGGCGGCGCCGGCTTCCGCCAGCACGTAGCCAAAGCCTTCGATGAGGGAAGGCAGGACGAATATGTCGATCGCCGCCATCCAGTCGTGGAGCGCATCGACGAAACCACAGAAGCTCACCCGCCGCTCTATGCCCAAACGCCTGGCCTCCTCACGAAGGTGCTCCTCCGCCGGACCCAGGCCGGCGATAGCCAGGTGCCACGGCAGTTCCATTACCTCGGGAGCGGATAGCGCGCGCATCAGCACGTCGATCCGTTTGCGATCGATCAGTTGACCCGCATAGCCGATGACTACCCGGTCCCCGTTGGGGTCCATCTGCTTACGCCACGTTTCTGGGTGGAGCGATTCGTAGTCGCGAAGCTCGATACCCTTATAAAGGATACTGGTACGGTTCCGGTCGAGCCAGGGCGCCGAGCGAAGCGTTGTGGCCAACGTTGCCTCGCTATTGACTAGGATGTGGTCCGCGACCCGGTTGTAGAACCAGCGGTGGCGCAGCCGGTTCTTGAGACGGTCGTCGCACTCGCGAGTATGGATAATGAGGGTTCTGCGCCCGCAGAGTTTTGCGGCCAGACCTGCGGTGCGCAGGTCCTTGTCCCAGGTGGTTACCAACACATCGTACGGGTGGCGGAGCATCTGCGCGGCGAGAGGGAGGACGGTCCACGGAGCGGCATCGGCGCGGGTGGACACCTCTTTCACCGGTAGCCCGCATTCCCGCGCACGTTGCGCGAGCGGTGTGCCGGGATAGGTCTGAACGACAACCCGGTGCCCGCGCGACGCAAGACGCGTTGCCGACTCCAGAACGAATCGCTGCGCGCCGCCCCAGACGCGGACGGAATCGGCGAACAGAATCCGTAGTCGTCGCGCCGTCCCCGGCGTTTCGTTCAACGCCCGCTTGTGTCGATCATTTCCAGCTTCTCTGTGCACGGCGGCACCGCAACTAGGTAAGTTCCCAGTACAAGTCCAAGCACGTGTTGGTCGCGTCCTTGCCGGTCACGAAAAGCGCGCGAACCTTGTCCCCGATCTTGATCGGCTTGCGATCGACGAGGTAGCTCTTCACGATCGAGGCCACGCCTTCTAGCTTAACGTCGATCTGGTAGTACGGGCATTCGATTTCGAGACCCTGGCCACCGCGCTCGACATAGGTAAACGAGTAGATGTACCCCTTCGGGGTCTTTATCTCTTCCCACTCCATCGGCTGGTGGCAATCCGGGCAGTCGGCGCGGGGGGGCAGCCACAACTCGCTTCTGCCTTTCGAAATGGGGCACTTCGAATTGGTGCACTTCGTCGCCATCAGCCGGCCCTCGGTGAGCCCTTTGAAATAGGGAGTAAGCAGGCCGTAGGTGTGAAAATGCTGTCCTTCCACGCCGAAGCGCGGAACGTGCAGCACCCAGGCGTCGTCCACTTTTGTGATCTCGGAGGGTTTCGTGTTCAGTTTGACTCGATCGGTCATCTTGTCTCCTTGCTATGCTTTTTCCAGAACGGTACAAACCACGTGCGAGCCGACGCCCGCGTGCGAGATGGCCAACCCCCGGCGCGCATCCTTTACCTGCAGACTCTCCCAATCGTCGGGTTTCTTCTTGCCGTAACGCTCCCAGAGTTTGGGGTCACCGTGGAACTGGTCGTACTTGCCCTGCAGCTGCCACAAAACCTCGCCGGCCTGCCAGATGCCGGTCGCGCCGACCGCGTGCATCGTGCCGAGGAGTCCGCCGGAGAGATTGGCCGGGCATTTACCCTGTTTGCCGGTGTGCGGGTTGATCAGATAGCAGTCGCCGGACGTGACGTAATCCTGCTCTTTACCATAGAGCGTCATGCCTATGTCACCGTAGGTCTGGAGATCCGAGATGGTAAACGCGTCGTGAGTTTCGACCAGGTCGAAATCCTCGAGCGGATCCTTGATGCCGGCCATGCCATACGCCATGTACGCCGCAAACCGCGTGGCGCCGAAGCTCTCGAAACCCGGCCAGCGGCCATCTTCTTTTTCCATCTGTTGGTAGAGCTCGACGTAATCCTCTTCCGTCTCGTTGGGCAGCAGCGGAATGCGCATGGGCCTTCGGTCGCCGGTGCGGAGCGTATGCGAACCGCCGGCTACGTATACGCGCGCGGGCGAGTCGCTGAGCTTGTGGGCCAGCTCCTCCGAGCAGAGCAATACCGCCGCCGATCCCACGCTCATCGCGCAGCATTCCAGAAAGCGCAGGGGATCCGAAACGATGGCGCCGTTGAGAACCTCATCTATCGTGTGCTTGCCCGATTGCTGCGCGAACGGCGAATTGCACGCGTAACCGCGGTTCTTGACCGCTATCTCCGCGCGCACGCGCTCGTCCACGTTGTACATTTCCTGAAAGCGCCGGGCCATGGGTGCGTAGTAGCTGGCGTAATTGCGCGCCAGCCGCGTCTCGAAGTCCTTGCACGCGGCTGTGGAAATATAATAGTTGCCGGTCCACGTCTTCACTTCATCCATGCGCTCCCAGCCCAGGACGAGCGTACAATCGGCCATGCCGCTTGCCACGGTCGTGGCACCCACGAGGAGCGCCGACCCGCCGGTCGCGCCGCCAGTCTTAACCCCCACGTTGGGCAGAGGATCGAGTCCGATGTAGTCGTGCACTTTCGCTTCACAAAGCAGCTGGTCCTGAAAATGGTCGGCGAACTCGCCGTAGGAGCAAAAATTTATCAGTCCCTTGACGTCCAGGGGATCCAGTTTAAGATCGTTTTCCTCGAGCATCATGCGGAAGGCCATCATGCAGAGCTCTTCGAGTTTTTTCTCGGGATAGCGTTTGCGAAAATCGCTCACCCCCGCGGCTACCATGTACACAGGGCGCGTCCACTTGGGAACCCTGAGGTTGCCGGGTTGAAATTCGATCATGTGCTTCCTCCTTCACAAGTTCGCTGGTCGTTCATCGTTTCTGCAGGCGTTTCACAGCCGGTACTCGGGTACCGGTCCGTTTCGATACGTAAGCGGGTACGGGAGAATTGCGCCACCCGATCGGGTGTGCCGAAATATTACTATGAAGAGCCGTCGAATGGAAGGTGAAAGCGCGGTTCAGGAGTGGTCATGGGCTACTCGTCGATGATAAGTGTCGGCTGGAAAATGGAGAGCCCCGCGTACGGATGTCGGGACCTTCCCAGTTATAGTTGCCACCCAAAGGCGTCGCGTTGGCCCAGTGAATGGGATCGATATACTGGTCCATGCCCGGGTAATCGAACGCAAACTACTAGGTTGACAGCCTTCCCACGCCCGCAAGAGTCGAAGGGATGGGGAAAAATGTGCGCCCCTTGGACGAATCCGGAGAGTATTCTTGTAACTCATTACATAACTATAAATTAACTTTGTCTGATACGATATGATGCATTGATATCATTTTTAGGGATAATTGACCTATGTCATTTTATTATAATGTGTTACATGGTATCGTAGGGTTGCATTCAAGCCCGTGCGAATGAGGGGGGACAGGTTTTTCTTGTGGCTAGTGAATCTATTCACATTGGTCAGAGGCGCCAGTTCAGGCGGTGCTCCAAAAACCTCAGCACACCTGACCATGCGGCTCGTTTGCAGGGGGTGACTATACCGAGCCAGGTGAAGTAGAAAGAACGGTTGAACAGCAAGAATGCACTCTTAGCAACGGAGGAAAAACATGTTCGCAAAAAACCTGTTCAAGGGCCTGCTCGTCCTGCTGGCAGTGTTGCTCGTATGGAATGTTACGCCCAGCGCAGCACAAGTGCTGCTGGATCCTGACGGGCACCCCAAATTCGTGAATAACCTCCCCATTCCCCTGCGGCTAGACGCCACCGGCGCGACGACCGGTGCGACACCCGGCGCCATGTCGCTAAAGGTGCGGAAGAGTCCCGTGAAATTCAGCATGGAAATGCGTGAGTCCGTTCAGTGGCTCGGGCTGGTCGCGCCGGATGGCGCGCCGCTCATGACCACTATATGGGGATACGGCCAGTCCGGCCGCGCGGCGACGTTTCCCGGACCGACATTTATCGCGCAAGAGGGCATACCCGTCGAAATCAAGTGGAAGAACAAGCTTCCGCCGTACAATTTTCCGGGCGGACCGGGCGCACACCTGCTCCCGGTGGATGCAACGCTGCACATGGCGCACCCGGTGGCCGGTGGCATTCCGACCGTAACTCACCTGCACGGTGGTCACACCGAGTCGGCAAGCGACGGCTTGCCGGAACAGTGGTACACGCAGAATTGGGCAGAGCGGGGCCCACAGTTCGTCAAGAAGACCTTCCGCTACGACAACGATCAGGAAGCGGCGACGTTGTGGTACCACGACCACGCGCTGGGCATCACGCGCCTGAACGTGTACGCGGGGCTCGCGGGTTTCTACCTGCTGCGGGACAAGAACGAGAACCATCTCATTGCCGACGGCGTGCTGCCCGGCACCCCGTATGAAACGGAGATCGTGATCCAGGACCGCATGTTCAACGACGACGGATCGCTTTTCTACCCGTCTACGGATCCGGAGCTGGAACCCGGCTTTCCGCCGCTGCCCCCGGGTCCGACTGTCATCGCTGAGTTCTTCGGGGATTTCATTATTGTAAACGGTGTGGCGTGGCCGAAGTACAATGTCGAGCCGCGTAAGTACCGTTTGCGCATGCTGAACGGCTCGGATTCGCGATTCTATATCCTCGAGTTTCACAATGCCGGAGACGCCAAGCAATCGTTCATGCAAATCGGAACCGACGCCGGTTTGCTGCCCGTGCCGGTCACGCTGGATCGTCTCCTTATCGCCCCGGGCGAGCGCTGCGATCTCGTGGTCGACTTTACGGGCCAGACCGAACTGGTCCTCAAGAACTTCGGTCCGGACGATCCGTTCAAGGGTTTCAACCCGGATGGCACGGTCAGCGACGGTGAGGGCGGCGTCATGCCCCCGGCCGACCCCGCAACCACCGGCATTATCATGAAGTTCGTTGTGGACCGGCCGCTGTTGGCGGTACCGAATGCGACCGTGGGTCCCGGCACCGCGCTGCGGCCGGACATCGCGCCGCTCGTACAGGACGGCGAGACACGCAACCTGGTTCTCTTCGAGGGCCTGGATGAATACGGTCGTCTGCAACCGCTCCTGGGAACGCTGGACGAAGGTTCCATGGCGTGGTTCGAGCCCATTACCGAGAACCCGCTGCGCGACGACATCGAGGTATGGGAGGTCTACAACGCCACCGAGGACGCACACCCGGTTCACCTGCACCTGGTCAAATTCCAGATCATTAACCGGGAGTCGTTCGAGGGGACCGTCGCGGAGAAGGACCAACCTTCGCACAGCGGTGGTGTAGGGGTCGGCGGCATACTCACCGTTAACAGTCTCGGTGGCGATGTGACACCGCCCGCGGCCAACGAGGCAGGCTGGAAGGACACGGCCGTCATGCTTCCCGGACAGGTCACGCGTGTCATCGCCAAGTTCGACCGTGATGGCCGGTACGTGTGGCACTGCCACATCCTCTCGCACGAAGACCACGAAATGATGCGGCCCTTCTTCGTCGGCCCGATGCCCATGCCTGCACTCGCAAGCGAGGGCGGCTCCGGCCCGGCGACACCGACGGGCTTCGGGATCGGTCAGAACTACCCGAACCCGTTCAATCCGACGACTCGGATCGGCTTTGACGTTCCATTCGACGTCCCTGTCGTGATCAGGATCTACGACGTCCAGGGTCGCGAAATCCGGACGCTGGTGAATACGACGTACCCGTCCGGCTCACACGTCGTTACGTGGGACGGCAAAGATAACGCGGGGAACGGTGTGTCGACGGGTGTGTACTTTTACAAGTTTGTGTCAGGAGATGTCACGCATATGAAGAAAATGGTGATGCTCCGCTAAGGGCAAAGGTCCACATCGCTGCTGCATCGGTCGACCCTGGCCCGGCCGCACCGGATGAAGTGGACCGTGAGCGTGGTCACGCCGGATTTGTGACGGGTGTCATGGATTCTGGGGAATGGCGTGGCCACGTTTCATTTCTTGTCGGATGCAGGGCGGCCGGAGACGCAACGCGCGTACCGGTCGCCGCGAGTCGTGGGTGACAACTCGACCGTTGTCGAACAATCGGATAAATAAGGAGGGTGCGATGTGGTGTTTATCCAGACTGGGTTTTCCGGCCATGCTTTTGTTGCTTGTTTCCGCTCCACCGGGGGCGGTTGCGGATACAACCATCCCGTCGGCAATGTCCAAAGAGACGGCCGAGTGCATCGAGTGTCATGCCACGGAAACGGTGGGAATCTACCAGGAGTGGGGAACGTCGAAACACTACCGTGCGAACGTTGGGTGCTTCGAGTGTCACAGTGCCGACAAGAATGACCCCGACGCGTTCGATCACAACGGGCATCTGGTCAGCATCATCGTCTCGCCAAAGGACTGTTCGCGGTGTCATCCGAGGGAGGTCAAGGAATTCGACGAAAGCCACCATGCCAAGGCGGGGCAAATTCTTGGATCGCTGGACAACTTCTTGGCGGACATCGTCGAAGGCAACTGGGAATTCTATGGTGGCTCCGCGCTTACGGTGAGCGAGGAGGAAAAGGCCAAGCGCCTCAAAGCGCAGCGTGATTTCAAGAAACGGTATGGCAAATAGCGTTACGCCGGCCCGGCCCGCGGTGGAGCCGTTAACATTTGTCAAAAATGGCCGGTTCGGGGCCGCCAGGAGCAACTCATTGTATTCGGTGGCGACGGAGACGGCAGCGTATTATATTTGAATGAACAAGTTGTAGCGCTGCCTCTTACCCGAGGGCAATCCCCAATGGGCAAGCGCCTTATCGCTGCCATCCTCCTCGTAGTGCTCGCGGATACGTCCCTGGCCGCCGTCCCCGCGCTGGTCATCGTGCGCAATCCCCGTCCGGGCACCGCTGCGTCCCTCTTGGCCGCGGATGTGATGGTCGTGGACAACGCGGATCGGCGGCTCCTCGTTGTCGCCCGCCCGGGGGACACGGAAATACTGCAGTCCCTCGGTCTCAGATGGAGCATCCTCGACCCCGACGTCACGGGGAAGACCTATTACACAACGTCAATACGGAACGGCAGCGACCGTAGCGCAGTGACCTCGCTGGTTCGGGTACTCGGTTGGGAGGGTGTGGATGCGGTCTTCGAAGCGACGCCCGCCGAGGCGGCACGCCTCGCAGGAGAGGGGTTCGATATCGCACGGGTCTTCCTGCGCCCGGTGCGCGTAGCGCCCCCGACCCGGCCGCTACCCCACCGAACGGCGACCCTGGGACCGGACCCGATGATCCAGGCCATGGTCGACTCGGTTTCCGGCCCCCGCATCGACGCCACCGTGCAGCGGCTGCAGGATTTTGTGACGCGTTTCGCGGCGCACGACAGCTGCCTGTCCGCCGCCAACTACATCAGATCCCAATTCCAATCCTTCGGCATCGACAGCGTGTACTTTCACGACTGGAGCACCATCTACTACGATAACGTAGTAGCCGTCATGCCCGGTGTGGGCAACCCGCAGAAAATCTTCATCATCGGCGGGCACTACGATTCGATAACGGGCGATCACAACAACTGCCCCGGCGCCGACGACAACGCATCGGGTACAACCTGCATTTTGGAGTGCGCCCGCATCCTGAGTAACTACGAATTTGACTATACGCTGACCTTCATCGCTTTTTGTGGTGAAGAGGTGGGCTTGCTGGGTAGCGAGGCCTACGTCAGTGAAGCCGAGGCGCGGGGCGACGACATTATCGCCATGATCAACGTCGACATGATTGGTTATGTAAACGGCGGCGACGTTATGGACCTCGATATCATCGACAACTTCAGTTCGGAGTGGCTTCGCGATCGGGTCATGAACGTTGGCGCGCTTTACGTTCCCGGGCTGGCGCTCGTGGACGGGAGTCTGCCCGGCACGGCGAGCAGCGACCACGTACCGTTCTGGAATCACGGCTACGATGCAATCATGTTTTACGAGGACAGTGGCGACCGCAGCCCGTTCATCCATACGACCAGCGACGTGGTGGGAACCAGTTACAACACCCCGCAACTGGCGGAACAGTCCGTAAAGGTCGCCGTGGCGCTGGTGGCGGA
>JAZGDW010000233.1:0-19531 GCA_036478295.1 Candidatus Krumholzibacteriia bacterium | reverse complement strand
CTCCGTAGTCGCCGTGGACCGGTCCAACGGTAAGATCTACGCGGTCGGCAAGGACGCCAAGGCCATGCTGGGCAAGACTCCGGATCACATCCACGCCATCCGCCCGCTAAAGGACGGTGTTATCGCCGATTTTGAGATCACCGAGATGATGTTGAGGGAGTTCATCCGCAAGTCTCAGAAGAAGAAACTCTTTATTCGTCCCCGGATCGTTATCGCCGTGCCCTCGGGTATCACCGAGGTCGAGAAACGCGCGGTCAGGGACAGCGCCGAGCACGCGGGTGCCAGAGAGGTTTTCCTCATCTCGGAACCGATCGCCGCCGCAATCGGTGTCGGCCTGCCGGTGGACAAGCCTGCCGGCAACATGATCATAGACATCGGAGGCGGCACGACGGAGATTGCCGTCATCGCGCTCGACGGCATCGTATCCGATTGCTCCATCCGCATCGCCGGTGACGAGATGGACGAGGCGATCGTGCAGTACGTCAAAAAGACCTATAATATGCTGATCGGCGATCAGACCGCGGAGAATATCAAGATGAAAATCGGGACCGGTGCGCGGCTCGAACGTGAAGTGTCGATGGAGGTCAAGGGTCGGGATCTGGTGGCGGGCATTCCAAAAACACTCAAACTGACCAGCGAAGAGATTCGCGAGGCGTTGAGCGAGCCGATCGGACAGATCGTCGAAGCGTTGAAGCAGGCCCTGGAGGAAACACCTCCCGAACTGGCCGCCGACATCGTCGACCGCGGCATCGTGATGACCGGTGGAGGTTCGCTGTTGCGCGGGCTGGATACGCTGTTCAAGGAAGAAACCAATCTGCCCATAAATGTCGTCGACGATCCGTTGTCGTGCGTTGTACTGGGGGCCGGTAAGGTGCTCGACAACGTGCCCCTCTACGACAGGATTCTGATGCACAGCGTCCATGACTAAACATGCCCATTCTCGATCTGGTATTACGAAGGCATCGGGAGAAAACGACTCTTATAATCCTCGTCCTGCTATCGCTGACCCTGCTGCTCTTTCCCAAGGATCCAAAAATAAAATTCGCTCAGGGTGTGTTGAACGCCATGTTCCTCCCCGTCGAGCGCGTGACCAACTTCATTGATGATTTCGGTCAAATGCGTGCCGACAACCGGCGCCTGAAACGGATGGTCGCGAGCCTGCTGCTCGAGCGGGAGCGGCTCACACAGTTTCGATCGGAGCGCGAGAGACTGCGGCGACTCGCGGCGTTCAAGGAGGAACAGTTCCTCAAGCTTGTTCCCTGCGAAGTCGTTGGCCGAAACCTCGATCGATTTCAGACAATCTTGATTGTCGACAAGGGCCGTGCCGATTCCCTCAAGGTCCGTATGCCGGTGTTGTCCTACCAGGGTTACGTAGGCCGCGTTGTCAATGTGTTCGAGAATTCTGCCTGGGTGCAGTTGATCAATAGCCGCAACAACCCGGTCAGCTGCCTTGACAAGCGCAGCCGCGTGATAGGAATTCTCGAGTGGCGTAATCATTCTTACTTCGAGTTGAATAACGTCAGCGTCGTGGACGACGTCCAGTTGGGGGACACGCTGATTACCAGCGGCTTCGGTGGCGTGGCGCCAAAGGGGTTTCCCGTCGCGGTCGTTACCAAGGTGACGCCGGATATCGACGGGTTGCAGCTCAAAGTGGGCGCGAAGAGCCACATCAATTTTCGCTCCCTGGAAGAAGTCTTCGTGGTGACTGACGAGATCTCCTGGGATCGAGCGATCTTTTACGACCGGCAGGACTCGACAATCATCCGCAATTCGATCGGAGACCGACTGTGAAGCGGTTGAACGTGTTGATAGCGTCTTTTGTGTTTCTGATGCTGCAGATGCTTGTGGCGCCGCGGATCGCCTTGGGTGAGATATCGCCGGATTTTCCTCTGCTTCTCGTCGCTTATTTTGCCATCCACCAGACCCCGGTGCGGGGGTCGATCAGCGGTTTTGTCGTCGGCCTGATCCAGGATTTGTTCAACCCACAGCTTCTGGGTTTGAACGCGCTAACAAAATCAGTGGCCGGATATGCGGTCAGCGTCACCGGTGCCAAAGCGGACCCGGACAACGATCTGTTCCTGCTGGCGCTCTTCAGCATCACGGCGCTGGGCCATGATTTCGTCTATTTGCTGATTTTTACGGGGCTCGACCCGGGAAAATTCTTCATGTTGCTGCTCACGGTTTCGATACCTTCCTCGATCTATACCGCGGTCGTTGGAGTAATCGTACACAGAATCGCCGTCGTTCTGGGCACGAAGGGGGTGAGGACGTTTGGGAAAGCGCGACCCTAGAGATGAGAGACGGGGCAGAATCAAGTACCAGTGGTTACTCTCCTTTGTGGTCCTCATGTTCGTGATCCTCGCCGGGCGACTGCTTTACCTGCAGCACATCCGCTACGAGTACTATGCCCAGTACGCGCAGGAAAACCAGCTGCAGCGCGAGCGCATCATCGCGCCAAGGGGGTTGATCAAAGACAGGAACGGCGTCGTGCTCGTTGACAACGTGCCGCGATTCGACATCGTGATGCCGTGGAGGGGCGAAGAGGATATCCGCCGGACCGTCGACCACCTGAATCATTTTCTCCCGATCGATACGACGAATGTCTACGAGCGGTTCAAAGTCTGGCGGAAGAGAAACACGGGCATTCCCTTTCCAGTGGTTCGGAACGCGGACAAGCTGGTGATTTCCTTTGTGCGTGAAAACTACGATCGGTTTCCGAAACTTCGGGTGGAAACGAACGCCCGACGTCGTTACCGCGAAGGCGCGGTGGCGGCCCACCTGCTTGGCTACGTCGGCGAGGTAAACGACGAATTTCTATTGCGGAGTTCCCACCGAGGCTACGTTTCGGGAGACCTTGTCGGGAAGACGGGAATCGAAGGCGTCTGTGAGAGTTTCCTCAGGGGAAAGGACGGACAGCGCGTGGTGGCGGTGAACGCCGCCGGCACCAAACTGGGCGAGTTCAACGAACTGCTCGAGCCGCCCGTCCCCGGCAAAGACGTCACGCTCACCATCGATGGAAAACTTCAACGATTGCTCGAGGACCTTGTGCGCGCGCGGGGCTCCGGGGCGGCGGTCGTGATGAACGTTGAGGACGGATCGATCCTCGCGGCGGTGAGCCTGCCGGGATTCGACCCCAACAGTTTTGCAATCGGCATCAAGCAGGCCGAATGGAACGCGCTGAATCAGGCCGAGGAAAAGCCGTTGTTCAACCGGTTCCTCACGGCGACGTATCCCCCCGCATCGACTCTGAAAATTGTGAGCATGTACGCGGTGTTGAGCAATCGGCTGGTACCGCCCGGCGAGGCACTGGTCTACTGCACCGGAGCGCACCGGTTCGGTAACCGGATCTTCAAGTGCTGGAAAGCATGGGGCCACGGCTACATGGACCTTCACTCCGGACTCGTGCAGTCATGCGATTCGTACTTCTATAAGGTAGCTGAGAGGATGGACGTCGATATGCTCGCTTCGGCGTGTGAGGAGTTCGGATTGGGTACGCGAACGGGTATCGACCTGCCCAACGAAATACAGGGGTTGGTGCCGGACCGCAAGTACTACGACCGCCGCTATGGCAAGGGCAAGTGGACCCAGGGACTGGTTCTGAACAACATCATCGGGCAGGGGGAGTTTCTGGTGAGTGTGCTACAGATGTGCCGCGCCGTTTCAGCGATCGCCAACGGCGGTTACCTTGTACGACCGCACGTCGTGCGTGAGATAGGCGGCGAGTTTCACGGGGTGTACCCGCGCCGCAAAATTCGCAAGCTCACCGGACCCATTCAGAATCGAATCCGCCGCGCCATGCGGGACGTGGTGCAAAGCCAGGACGGTACCGCCAAGTCGAGCAGGGTCGCGGCACTGAAAGCGGCCGGTAAGACGGGAACGGCACAGAATCCACACGGAGACGACCACGCGTGGTTCATTGGCTACGCCCCGGAGGAGGATCCGGAGATCGCCATTGCCATCATAGTCGAGAACGCCGGGCACGGAGGCAGCGTCGCCGGGCCCATTGTCCGTAAGTTCTACGAGGAATATTTCAAAGAGCCGGAGAGCGTGGAGGCGGCGGGGCCGACCGCCACCGCGGTTGCGACACCGGTGGCGAGGGAAGACCAATGAGGGTGAGCCGGGACATCGACTCGCTGGTGCTGACGACATCGGTCTTGCTGTGCATTATCGGGCTCAGTCTCATTTATTCAGTTTTCCATCCTGCCCAGAGCGGATTCTCGCAGGACGTGGACTACCAGTATTTCAACCGCCAGCTGATTTGGGTGTGTTTCGGTATCGTCGCCATGCTGATCGGGTTTGCCGTCCCCGTTCGATACTTCGAGGCCCTCGCCTACTTGTACTATCTCTTTTGTGTGGTGCTGCTGGTTGTCGTCCTGTTCGCCGGCAGCGGAGACACGGCACAGCGCTGGATTTCTATCGGCCCCATGCGTTTGCAGCCGTCGGAGTTAGCCAAGATTGCACTGCTGTTCGTATGGGGACGTGTGCTATCGGGACACATGGGCGGCATGGACCGGGCAAAGAAGATGTTCGCATCGATCGGACTATTGCTGGTGCCGTTCCTTCTCGTTCTGCGGCAGCCGGATCTAGGCACGGCGATTATCCTTCTCGTCATGCTGCTTCCCGTCTTGTACTGGAGAGGGCTCCGCGGCCGCCAGATATTCTTCATAATCTCCCCGGTGGTCGCAGGGGTTTTGATCATCTACTGCGGGCAGATCCTCAAGCACTCGTGGCCGTTCGGCGTCTACATCGTTCTGATTTTTGTGGTCGCCTATATGGGACGTTCGAACCCGCGCGAGAGCATTACGCTGGTTGTCGCCAACTTGGGCGTCGGTTTCGTGGGCCCGATCATTTTGAACCACCTGAAACCCTACCAGCAGTCTCGCATTAGCACTTTTCTCAATCCCGAATCGGAAAGGCTGGGGGCCGGCTGGCAGGTGTTTCAGTCCAAGATTGCCATTGGCTCCGGGGGACTCTCCGGGAAGGGCTTTCTGGAGGGCACGCAGAAAGCGTTGGAGTTTCTGCCTGCCAAGCACACGGATTTCGTTTTTTCGGTGCTCGGCGAAGAAATGGGCTTCGCCGGAGCGCTGCTCGTGCTGGTGCTGTTCGCGGTACTCGTCTCCCGCGCGCTCGCCATTGCCGTAAAGGCCAAGGGCCAGTTCGCGAGTACGGTGTGCATCGGCATCGCCGCGTATTTTTTCTTTCAAACGTTTATCAACATCGCGATGGTAACCGGCATGGCCCCGGTCACAGGAATCCCCGTTCCTTTTCTTAGCTACGGTGGCAGCTCGCTGGTCGTGAGTTGCTTCCTCGTTGGATTCTTGCTAAATTGTAGTGTGAAATGGTACGAGTACTGACGCTGCGCCGCCCTCAAAGCGGTGTAGCGCTTCGTGACCGGAGCCCCTGGCCTCTCGGTGGTTGGACAGGGCTCGATCTCGAAGGTTGATAAGGATCGAGACAAGGTATGCACCCCGTTTTGGTGAAATTCGGTTGGTTCAACGTTTACGCGTTCGGATTCATGCTGGCGTTGAGTTTTCTGATCGGCATCTATCTGTCGTCCTGGCGCGCGAAACGTTACGGCGTGGATCCACAGCACGTCCTCGACCTGAGCGTCTATTTGATTCTCACCGGCGTGATCGGCTCCCGGCTCCTGTACGTTGTGTTTCATCTGGACGAGTACAACAGCTTCCTGGATATCTTCGCCCTGTGGCAGGGAGGCGCGACGTTGTACGGTGGTTTCCTGCTCGCGATATTCGCCGCCTACGTTTATGCGGCGAAGAAAAACATCGATTTTCTCCTGATGGGGGACATCTTGAGTCCCGCACTCGCGTTGGGTATCATGGTGACGCGTGTGGGGTGTTATCTGAGCGGCTGCTGCTTCGGCAAGCCGACAGAACAAGCGTGGGGCGTGGTGTTTCCACCGGAATCGGCGGCGGGCGCGTACGCTCGCGGGCTGGCCGCCCAGGCCGGAGAAATCGTGCACCTACATCCAACGCAGCTCTACGCCTCGTTCTTTGGATTCGTGACATTTACCATCCTGATGCTGGCCGAAAAAAAGCTCGTCAAACGCGGGGCGGCGTTCGGAGCGCTACTCGTTCTCTACGGTGTCTTTCGTTTCACGTTGGACTTTTTTCGGTACTATGAACAAAGCATGCGAATGTTCCTGGACCTTACGCTGAACCAGTGGCTCAGCGTGGGCCTGTTCTCGATCGGTCTCTTCTTGCTCTTGAGAAAGACGGAGCTGAAGACGCGAAAGGTCGCATCCGCAGGGCCAACATCATGACAATCCCGTCGGAGGTGAAGGGTGTGGATCGAGGGGATCGGGCGGGCAAGGAAGGCGAGGCCGGAAGCGCGCAGCGTGCTGGTTCGGCTTTTCTTTTTGCACGAAGCGCGTTCTCGCATTTGGCGAGCGCGGGCGCGCAGGCTGTGCTGGACTTTCTCGTCGAAGACCTGTGCGCGCTCTGCGGATCGGGTCGTGTGCCCGGGCCCACGGCGTGTGAAGCGGCTGGGCTCAGTGGTTACTTCCTCCGTCCGGTGACCCGCTCCTTCTTACGGATCATTTCGCTTCGTAATCACCCCGTTTGCGAGCGTTGTGCGGGGGGGTTCGAGCCGGGCCGGACGGCGGGGTTGTTGGGATGGGCCGATGCTGGCCGCGCGGTAACGACGACTACCGGCGAACGGTTCGAGCCGCCCAACACCGGGGACGAACCCGCGGTGGACACGGAACCGGGCCCGGAGATCGGTGGGCCCCAGGGCCAGGTGTCGATCCCAATTGTCGCGCCCTTCATGACCAGGGGAAGTATGTACTTGATGCAAATTGTGATACGATAACGCGATGTTGTGGAATCTCTTTGATTGCGCTGTTTGGCTTCACAGTAAGGTTTTCAGGTTGAAGCCGAGGATCAAGGTATCGTGGGGCCGCCCTTTTCGAATTGAGCGGAAACACCACATGCCAGAGTTAAGGGGGACTGTGTGGGAAATAGCACTACAAAACATAAGCAGAAATTGGTTGGCAGAAAACGTAAGAGCTGACTTGGTTGAATTCGTGAACCCGAACGGGTCAGATGTTGAAGTTATTTCTGAGCGTCTTCGATCACCACTATTTTGCAGGGACGAAGATGCTTATGAATTCAATATTTCACCACGGCACACAGTTCTGGTAAGCGTTCTTCGAACTGTTGAAGATAGTAGCGGTTTCAGAGGACTCGAACCAGTATGTGCAACTTGCCCTCATTGGGTTGAGCGGCCTGAGAAGTATTACGAGTTAAGAATTGAGATTTATGGCAACAACGTAGACAAAAAGGAATATCGCTTTGTTATTGATTCTGACCTTAATTTTCGGCTTTCCACTTCTTCGCCAACAGAAGCTAAACGAGTTTTCTAATTTTGTACTGGCCCAAGTTTTCAGCTCACCTGATCTTTGTATTTCAAACGCTTCCCCTGGGCGCTTTTTATCGCTTTCGCCAGCCTTTCCCCATCTCCCTGTCGGCGCGTGTTGTACCTGAATTCAAACTCAGCAACGTATCGGTGTAAGTGTTTCTTGGATACACTGTGAAACGTGCCGATAATTCCGCGCTTTAGCAGGCTGAAAAATCCCTCAACCGTGTTAGTATGAACGTCCCCTTTGACGTACTGGCCCAGACCGTGTTTTATCCGGTAGTGCTTCTTGAATGGCTTCCCGATGCGCTTGTAGGCGTGCAGCTCATCGGTCATTAGCGTTGCTTCCTGATCTATGTGGCGCCTTAGGTGCGTCCACAGTGTTACACCTTTGACGTTCGGAATTGCCATGGCCCTGGCATTACCACCACGCTCCACCATGGCCAGCACCGGCGTTTTCCTGTCCATCCAATCCAAAGACTTGCCCATACCTTTCTTGGGGTAGCGCGGGCGACCACCAACGTAAGTCTCATCGCATTCCACGACCCCGGTTAGCTTGCGTGGTGTCTTGGGATCGTCTGCCATGGCGTAGCGGATACGGTGCATCATGAAAAGGGCGCTCTTATACGAGAGCCCCGTCATACGCTTAATCTGAAGGGCACTCACGCCCTTCTTAGACGCACACGCGGCCCAAAAGGCATAGCACCAGTGTTTGAGCGGGATACGGCTATCCTCGAAGACGGTGCCGATTCTAACCGTATACTGGCGTTTGCAGTCTCGGCACATCCAGAGATACCGGGCGTTTCGCCTGCCAGTCGTGCGACTGACCATCTGGTAGACCGACACGCTCCCACACCGGGGACAGCATGGATCATCGCTCCACCGGTGCTTTTCCAGGAACTCCACGGCTGCCTGCTCATCTTGGCAAGCTATTGGTATTTCTGCAATTACCTTACATTTGTCACCCGCTACCTTACTATTTTTCTTCTTTTTCATGTCTTAACTATAACACAATAGGATGTTTGCGTCAAGTAAAAAATTAAAATAGTTGGCAAATAGTTTCACCCGATACGGTTACAAGAGCATGGGCGATTTAACTCAAAGCAGGATAATAGATTAGTTCTTGACACAGTGCTTATAAGCGCTTATAAGCAGTATATGGGGCCGGGTTTCCTCCGGCCCCGTCACCCTCGAAGGGCTTGGTCAAACTCTCAAGGTAACCACCATCCTTTCGGGTTGGACATATTTTGCGGACGCCGGGGCTCGAACCCGGATGCGGAAAAATCCGCGCTCGCTTCCAAAGCGAGTGCGTTTGCCATTTTCGCCACGCCCGCAATCTCCTGAAAGGCAGCTTGCTTACGGCGGGCTGCCTTTTTTTCCGTGTTCCTCGCCCACTTCCTCCAGAATTTCTGCCATTTCCAAAAGCTTAATCGCCTTAAGAATCTCGGGGCCGGGGGAATACTTCAAGCCCGCTTTGGTTTTTCTTTTCCTAACCACAGACGTTGGTTTGAGATCCAATTTATTCAACCTGCGGCCAAGCCCAGCCATGATCCCACCGATACCCCTAGCGTCTGACATGCCTAACGCTTTTGCCAAATCTCTAGTGAGAATGCCCTTCTTGGCTTTCGCGACTCCCTGCAAGAAAGACATTTGCCTGGACATATCGTCGTCTGACCACGATAATCCAACTGTGGACCCTTCAATTTCTCCTAAGTCGAATGCCATTTGAGAATTGGACGGTGCAGCGGTACCGTTAGCAAGAGCACGAATAAATTCAGCGGCTTCGACAACATTGTCGAATTCGCCTTCGATATGCGATTGGTTCCAGGGGACTCGTAGCTTAATCATGTCTCTATCGCTCCTTGGGCTTCGACGTAAGGAAATCTAAATCATCTCAGCACTTCTGTCAACAAGTATGCTGATGAACAAAGAAAAACCCAAAAAGCGTGGCAGACAGCCGGAACACGTCAATATTGACGGTGATTGGCAGGACGCTGTCGACAAAGCTCTCAAGAAAGAGCGTCCGAAGGAAGGCTGGCCAGAGAAGCCCCAAAAGAAGCGGAAGCCCAAGCGTAAGAAGTAATTACGCCAGAATCCCGCCTATTGCATTGATTTCATTGGGATTGCGACAAGTACACAGTCCCGATGACCAGTGATAACCCGTTGAAAATAGTCCACTTGATCAAGTTCGATCGGTACTGGGGTCTGGCGCAGCCAGTTGCGGAAACACTTGAGGACGCGTACCGCCGCCTCGGTCACGGGTCCGATTCGACGACGGTGCTCGTTCCCGTGCCCGTGACGCGGGTTGGACGGCACGGCATAAATCTACCCGAGGATATCGCAAGGCACCTCCAGCACGAACTCGATATCCCTTTGATTAGAAATGTGCTAAAAAGGGTAAAGCGAACGGCGCGGCAATCTCGAACGCCTCACGCCGCGAGGGCGGCGAACGTCCGTGGGGCCTTTGCCTGCGCCGGGTCAGGTCTGGCCGGAAAGCGGGTGCTCCTCGTCGACGATCTTGTGACCACTGGTGCGACGGCGGCCGCCTGCGCCTGCGCTATTTTCGCGGCGGGGGCGATTTCTCTTGAAGTGCTCTGCTTTGCTAGGGCTTTGTAGCGCTTTGACTTGACACACCTGACGGACCCCGGCTATCATAGAGTTGGTGGTCGGCGCACCCCCTCGCGTTGGCTCGGCCGGGCCACGGTTTTTTTGACTGATTTGGCTCGGACCGCGGCCGAATTTTGTGAATTCCGGGAAGGACAACGATCGACCTGAAAGCTCGAGTGTTGGGAGCCGTCTTTTTTGAGTAGCCGGGCGTTCGGTTCTCTGTGCAGGAGGAAGTGATGGCAATCAAAGTGGCAATCAACGGCTTTGGCCGGATTGGGAGGCTGGTTTTCCGGCACGGCTTCCGGGACGCAGACCTGGAGTTCGTCGCGGTAAACGACCTGACCGAACCGGAGATTCTCGCGCACCTGCTAAAATACGATTCCGTTCACGGCCGGTTCCCGGCCGAGGTCTCTGTTGCCGGTAGCGCCATCAAGGTCGGGGACACGAAGCTGGAAGTACTGTCCGAGACCGATCCTGCGAGACTCCCATGGAAAGAGTTGGGTGCGGACATCGTCATAGAGTCCACCGGTCGCTTTACCGCCAGAGAGCAAGCCACCAAACATCTGGCGGCGGGTGCTCGAAAAGTGTTGATTTCGGCGCCGTCGAAGGATTCAGACATCATGGTTGTTATGGGCGTGAATCACCACAAATACGACAGGGAGACGCATCATCTCGTGTCCACGGCGTCGTGCACGACCAATTGCCTGGCGCCGGTGGCCAAGATACTCAATGACAACTTCGGTATCGAGCAAGGGCTCATGACGACGATCCACGCGTACACGAATGACCAGAAGATTCTCGATCTGCCGCACAAGGATTTGCGCAGGGCCCGCGCGGCCGCCGTGTCGATGATCCCGACAACGACGGGGGCGGCCAAAGCGGTGGCCAAGGTTCTGCCCGAGTTGGAGGGGCGGCTGGACGGGATGGCAGTGCGTGTACCGGTGGCCAACGGCTCACTGGTCGATCTCACGGTGAGGCTCCGGGAAAGCGCATCGGTCGATGCGATAAATACCGCCATGAAGAACGCGGCGGATGGATCGCTGAAGGGCTATCTAGAATACACGGAGGATCCGATTGTCTCGGTGGACATCATCGGCAACCCCCATTCTTCGATTTTCGACGCGTTGGCGACGATGGCCGTCGGCGGAGATTTTTTCAAGGTGCTGTCGTGGTATGACAACGAGTTCGGATATTCGGCACGTATGGTCGACATGTTGAAACTTCTGGTTTAGCCAAGACGGAACGGTATGAAAAAGCTGAGCATTCGAGACTGCGACGTGTCCGGGAAGAGAGTCCTTACCCGCGTTGATTTTAATGTTCCTATCGACCGCAACAAGAACATTACGGACGATACGCGGATTGTCGCTGCGCTGCCGACGATAAACAGCATCGTGGACCGCGGTGGGCGTCTGATTCTCATGAGCCACCTCGGGCGTCCGCGCGGCCGAAGAGACGAACGGTTGAGCCTGGCGCCGACGGCGTTCCGACTAGGGGAGCACGTGAATTACCCGGTCAAGTTCGTCAAGGACTGCACAGGTGATGAGGTCAAGCACAAGGTAGACACGTTGCAGGAAGGGGAAGTTCTCCTGCTCGAGAACCTCCGTTTTCACGCCGGCGAGGAGGCGAATGACCCGGATTTCGCTAGCGAGCTCGCCTCGCTGGGGGACATCTACGTGAACGATGCGTTCGGTACGGCGCATCGCGCTCACGCCTCCACGGTCGGCGTGGCAGACCATTTCGACATACGCTCGGCCGGATTCCTTCTGGAAAAAGAGATAGACGCTTTGACTAATGCTCTCGAGAATCCGAAGCGCCCGTTCGTGGCGGTGCTCGGGGGCGCCAAGATAAAGGGCAAGATTAATCTCATCAAGTCGCTGATGGACCGGGTGGACGTTGTGCTGGTCGGTGGCGGGATGATGTTCACTTTTTTTAAAGCGACGGGTCTCGAGACGGGTGAGAGCATCGTCGACGATGCATACCTCACGATGTGCAAAGAGCTGCTCGACCGACGCCACAGCGGCGCAGCACGCCTCCTCCTGCCGGTGGACTGCATCATCGCGCGCGCGATCGACGACGCTGCACCGGCCCGCGAAGTCTCGATCGCCGATATCCCGGAGGACTGGATCGGTGTCGATATCGGACCCAAGTCGGTGGCTCTGTTCAAGAGCGAGTTGGCCGAAGCGGGCACGATTTTCTGGAACGGCCCCATGGGCGTGTTTGAAAAACCGAGCTTCGCCGACGGCACGAAAGAAGTAGCCAGAGCGGTGGCCGACGCGGGATCCCGGGACGCCACGACGATTGTCGGGGGCGGGGACAGCGTGGCTGCCATCAATCTGATGGGGCTGGGTGGGCGGTATACCCACATCTCGACGGGTGGCGGCGCTTCGCTGGAGTTTATGGAGGGGAAAGACCTGCCCGGCGTCGAGGCGCTTTGCGACCGCGCCGAAGCATCCTGTTAGTATCTCCCGTTCCGCTGAACCACGTCATTCAGGGCCCGAACCGATGAGCCGGAACAAACTCATTGCAGCCAACTGGAAGATGCAAAAGCGCATCGCAGAGGCCGAAGCCTTTGGGACGAAGCTGAAATCAAAGCTCCCCGCGCTGCCTTCGTGCGACATGGTGGTGTTCCCGCCGTTCTTCGCCTTGCCCGCGCTGGCCGCCGTTCTGCGGGATACGCGGGTGGCTCTCGGTGCCCAGGATGTCTTTTGGGAAAAGAAGGGGGCCTTTACCGGCGAGGTTTCGGGCGATATGATACGCGACGCAGGCGGGACGTGGGTGATCGTAGGCCATTCGGAGCGCCGGCACGTGATCGGCGAGGGCGACGAGGTGGTTTGCAACAAGCTCAAAGCGGCGCTCGAAGCCGGACTGATGGCGGTGTTGTGCGTGGGAGAGCAGCTGGAGCAGCGCGAGGCGGGGGACGCCGAGTCGGTCGTACGCGAGCAGCTGGATATCGCGCTCCGTGACGTGACGGCAGCCCAGTTGTCCACGATCGTTGTCGCCTATGAACCGGTGTGGGCCATCGGCACCGGCAAGACGGCAACCCCGAATGACGCCGAATCGATGCACCATTTCATCCGTGGCGTCGTGGGTGAGCGCTTCGGTGTGGAGGCCGCCGACGGATTGCGCGTCCTGTATGGGGGCAGCGTCAAGCCCGGTAACGCCGCCGACCTGCTGGCGAGGGCCGAGATCGATGGCGCCTTGATCGGCGGGGCCAGCCTTAGCGTCGACTCTTTCGTAGACATCGCGCGCGCGGCGGGGTAAGAATCGCTGGGCCACATGTCGTACTAACCAATTATGTCGTAAGCCGTTATGGGTAATCGACGCCTTGACTTTCCACGAGCGGTCTGCTAGGCTGACCCGAAAGAGAAAGGACACCTTACTTGCTTTACACTCTCGTATTGGTCATTCACGTTACGGTCTGTTTCGTGCTGATTATCGTCGTGCTCATGCAGTCGAGCAAGGGCGGCGGGCTGGCGGGGGCGTTCGGCGGTGGTGGGGACCAGACGGTTTTCGGCGGACACGAGACGGCCACGTTTCTGACCAGGGCCACGACGTACCTCGCAGTAGCCTTCATGCTGCTCTCGCTGCTGCTCGCGTTGCTCACGTCGAACCGCTCCACCAGCCGGCCGAGGAGCGTCATCCAGCAATCGATACAGCAAGAGGGGAACATCATCCCGACCGGCGAGAGTATCGACGCTATCCTGGGAACCTCCGTGCTGGACAGCGTTCCAGCGGATACCACGCAGCAGCAATGATCATCGACCTGCCGAGGTGGTGAAACTGGTAGACACGCTGTCTTGAGGGGGCAGTAGACGAAAGTCTGTGCGGGTTCGAGTCCCGCCCTCGGCACCAGGCTCCATTTCATCAAACTTCCCGACGCCCACTGTTGAATTGCCTCCGTCGCCGTGCTTCGCTTCGCTCGGCTACCCGCCTGCGGTTGTCGGCGGCGCGCGGGTGGACTGTCTCCTGACCCGCGCTCCGCTTCGCTCGGCTACCCGCCTGCGGCGCGTGATCCTCGCTCGCTCCCGCATGGGGGTCCGTCAACAGCCCACCCGCGCGCCGCCACCTGTACCCGCAACGGCTCCGTCACCACCCCAACAACGCGCCGCCACCTGTACCCGAAACGGCTCCGTCACCACCCCAACAACGCACCGCCGTCCTTTGCCGCGCCGGGCCCGTCGCATGCCTCCCTGTGATGCCTCAAAGATCCCTGCTGCTGCGGAATTAACGCTTTCCCTGTCTGTATAAAGCATTGTATGCATAGCTATCGCCGCTGGCCTTTCAAGCGGCCGTCTCGATTTCTCAAGGTGGTGAGTCATGTTTGACCGAAGAATCTTGTTACCGATGTTCAGCGTGAGCCTGTGCCCGCTGCGTTTTTCTGTGTTCGTGACCTCGGCAATCCTGGTGCTGGGGATGCTTACCGGCGGACCGGCGTGGGCCGCGCCGCAGGGTCCCGAGCAGACGAGCACGCTCGACGACCAGGAATCAATCAGCATTACGATTTACAACAGTAATCTCGGCCTGGTCAAAGATATCCGAGACCTCCGCCTGTCCCGGGGGGTGCTGGACCTGAAGTTCCAGGGAGTCGCCGCGAAGATCGACCCTACCAGCGTCCACATACGATCGCTGACCCACCCGGGGCATATCGCCGTGCTCGAGCAGAACTTCGAGTTCGACCTCATCAGCCCGGCAAAACTCATGGAGAAATACCTCGGCCGCGACGTGGAGCTCGTCATGTGGAAGAACAAGAAGGAAGTCGTCGTGCCCGCGCGCCTGATCGGCGACCAGGGCGGGTACGTCTACGAGATGGACGGCAAGATTGCCGTCAACCCGTCCGCACGCGTCTTGCTGCCGGAGCTCCCCGAAGGGTTGATCTCGAAGCCGACCCTCGTGTGGATGCTGGACAACGACCGCCGCGAGCACAAGGTGGAGGCAAGCTATCTTACCGGCGGTATCAGTTGGAAATGCAACTATGTCCTGGTGCTGTCCACGGACGACAAGCAAATCGATCTGTCGGGATGGGTGACGATAAATAACGAGAGCGGCGCGACCTATCCAGACGCTTCGATCAAATTGGTGGCGGGCGACGTGCACCGGGCGGGCCCCGAGCGAGGCCTCTATCCGGCCTCTCGGCCCTACGAGGTGTCGGCCAAGCGGTCGGCTGCGCAGTTCGTGGAGAAAGCGTTTTTCGAATACCATCTCTACACGCTGCAGCGCAAGAGCACGATCAAGGACAACCAGACCAAGCAGATCAGTCTGCTCAGCGCCGAAAACGCCTCCGTCGAGAAAAAGTACGTATACCAGGCCAGCGTGCCCTACTGGTTCGCCGCCATGTCGGGGCCTGACAAGGACACCAAGGTCGGAGTGTTTCTGGCGTTCGAGAACTCGAAGGAGAACAACCTGGGTATGCCGCTGCCGAAGGGCATCGTCCGTGTCTACAAGCGCGATCACGATGAGGACCTGCAGTTCATCGGTGAAGACCGGATTGACCACACGCCGGAGGACGAGACCATACGCGTCAAGATGGGTGACGCCTTCGACGTCATCGGCGAGCGCGTCCAGACCCGTTTCAAGGTGCTGCAGAGCGGGCACCTCTACGAGTCCTCGTACAAGGTCGAACTGCGCAATCACAAAGAGGAACCCATCACCGTTTCGGTGGTCGAAGTGATTCCCAGCGATTGGGAAGTAGTGGAAAAGTCGCACGACTTCGAAAAGGAATCCTCCAACCGCATTCGCTTCGACGTGCCGGTGGACCGCAAGGGAACAGCCGAGCTGACCTATACGGTCCGCGTCAAGTACTAGCGCGGGGCATTCTTTTGTTTGCAATTTCGCGCCGGGCGGGATAGGATTCCAAAATCGCTGGACTAATCAAAGGGGGGACATAACACATGCTGCAGGAGGTATTTCGCTATCTCGCAGCCCACAGCGGGCAGTTCCTTCTGGCCGCTCTTGTGCTCGGTCTGGTCGCGGTCGTGGTTTCGATCGTTTTGCTCTCGAAAACACGGTCCACTCTCGGACCGTTGAGCCGGCTGCGGGCGGAAACGGATGACCCGTCCCAGATTCTGCCGGCAGTTCTCCGCCTCGTCGAGCAGAATGAATCCCGTATCGAGGAACTCGCCACGAACATGGCCGCCCACATCGAGGAAAGTCATTTCTTCGTAAGGTACGTGGGGTTGGTCCGTTATGACGCGTTCGAGGACATTGCCGGGCAGCAGAGTTACTCGATGTGTCTCCTCGACAGCCACAAGAACGGCGTCGTGATGACCTACCTGACCGCCAAGGCATCGACGCGAAGCTACGCGGTAGTGATCAAAGGCGGAGAGGCGCACCGTAAGCTCAGTGATGAAGAAGGACGGGCCATGGAAATCGCCCTGTCGGCGGAAGCCCCGGTTACCCAGGCTCGCTAGAGGATTCCGGTGCCCGGGCGGGACCGTGTATCCCCGCTAGTTTGATCCGTTTCCAGTGGTCGGTCTTCAGCCGCAGAAACATCCCCACCCCCAGGAAAACCACGTATATGGTCGCGCCGACCCAGGCGCCCACGATGCCGCCGTGAAGCAGCGAGCCGAAGATATACGCCAACGGCAGAAAGAGAAACCAGCCTCCCCCCAACGCCAGCATCATCGGCACCTTGGTATCACCGGCGCCGCGAAGGGAACCGCTCGTGACGATCTGAACGCCGTCGAAGAGCTGGAACAGCGCGGCGAGCAGTATGATCCGTTTCCCCAGGTACACCACGGTCGGGTCGTCGTTGAACAGCCGGATGAGCGACTCGGGAAAGAGCAGGTAGCACAACGCGATGAGCCCGGTTAGAATTAGCCCCAGGTGCAATGCTCGGTATCCTGATTTCTTGGCCAGGTGCAGATCGCCGGCGCCGATGTACCGGCCCATGAGCGTCGTTGCCGCTACGGCGATCCCGTTGCACGGCATGAAAGAAAGCGCGAGAATCTGTATAATGATCTGGTTGGTCGCCAATGCCTCGATGCCGATTCGGCCCACGTACGCCGAGAAAACCAGAAAGCTCCCGATGTCAAGCACGTAGTGGAGACCGATGGGTGTGCCTACCTTGAGCAGCTTGCTGATGCTACCACGCCGCAGCTGCCAGTGCCGGTGGGTCTCGAAACGTCGCCTGTAGGCGGACGACAGGGAGATGACACAGAGAATCGAGGCCGACAATACGTTTGAAATAAAGGTCGCCCACGCCGCGCCGGCCACCCCCAATGCCGGAAAGGGGCCATTCCCAAAAATCAGGAAATAATCGATGACAATGTTGGTGAGGTTGGCGACGATGGCCACCTTCATCGGCGTCCGCGTGTTGCCGATGCCGCGAAAGAAATTGGAATAGTAATAGTGCAGGATAAAGAACGGCCCGCTCAGCATGCGGATGCTGGAGTAGGTCAAGCACAGCGGGCGCACTTCCGGGGGCGGTCCCAGGACGTCGATGGTCCAGGGGTTGAAATGGCGTATGGCCAGAATGATGGCACCGGAAGCGATTCCCAGGTACAGGCCGTGCCACATGTAGTGCGAGCAATTGGAATAATTTCTGGCGCCGAGGCTCTGCGAGACGTATGGGTTGATGCTGTAGCTCAGTCCGATAAAAAACGAGTAGAGCGTAAACACCATCAACCCGCCGAGACCGACGGCGGCGAGCTCGGTCTTGCCTACATGTCCAACCATCGCGGAGTCCACGGTCCACATGATGGTCTGTGAGACCATGGTGACGATGGCCGGGTAGGCAAGATCCCATACTTCCCGATAAGACCCCGCCGACGGCGTTGAGGTGGGTTTGTCTTTTATTCGGAGTCTTCCTTTTGCTTGCGGCTGTAGTTCTCGAGGATACGTTTCTCGGTAGTGCTCAAGTTCTCGTACCCCTTGGTGGCAATCTTGTCCAGAATGGAGTCGATTTTGGTGCCTTCCTGGGATACAAACTCCTCCCGTTTGGCCTGCTGCCGGTCGCCGAACCAGCGGCGAGTCCTCAGCCAGAAACGGGTGTTCATGATTTCACGTCGGAAATAGATCAGCCCCGCCGCCATGCCGCCGAGATGTGCAAAGTAGGCGATGCCCGAAGGCCCCGCAATGCCCTGTGCGAGCTGAAATATGGCGAGAAACGTGACGAGATACTTCGCCTTGATGGGGAAGAGAAAGTACAGGTACACGTAGCTGTTGGGAAACATCACCGCGTACGCGAGGTAAAGACCGAACACCGCGCCGCTGGCGCCTATCACCGTGGCATCATAACTCAGTACGATACTGAACAGGGCGCCGCCGAGACCGCATGTAATGTAGTACTTCAGGAATCTCTGGCCGCCCCACACCGACTCCACGGCGCTGCCCAGAAAGAAGGTCATGAGCATGTTGAAGAAGAGGTGCATAAAACCCGCGTGCAAAAACATGTAGGTTACGGGTTGCCAGAAAAACAGCTGCTGCACCACCATCCGCGGCGTGAGGCCAAAGAGTTTGACGAAGCTGTGAAAACCGAACAGGTACTGGAGAAAAAACACGACCACATTGGCCAGAATGAGCTTGGTGACAATGCGTTTGGAAAAGTAGTTGCCCCAGGAGGGCCGGCGGTCGCGTCGGTAGTAGTAGTGCATAAGGGTTCGTCTCCGTGCATTAAAATACACGGTACCAGCGGCGGACCGCAATCACTTCTTGGCCACGCCGGGCCCAATGTTCTTGAAAATAATGCGCTTGCCCGTGCCGCGCCGCCGCCTATATTTGGGTATCAGCCCCACGGCTCTGAAACTTTTGCGCCTCCACCATCGTACTAACTACGACACCCAACGACATTTCCGGTCCAAGAGGGAGAACACATGGCACGTTCAAGAAAAACGATTGCGGGCGCCATCGGGTTTATTATAATTACAATATTGACAGTTGGTTACTTCGCTACGACCTCGTTGAGGGGGGGCGCGGCCGAGGGTCCGGACAGCACGGCTGACAGCACCGGCGTGGCAAAGGGCGACTCGGCGAGCGGGGATGAAAAAAGCGACAAAAAGGACAAAAAGGACGATAAGGACAAGAAAAAGGAACCGGATCCGGTCCCCGTCGAAGTCGCCACGGTCAAACCACGCCAGATATCGTCGTATTACTACACGACTGCGACACTCGAGCCCGAAAAAAGGGTCAAGATCCTGGCCAAGATCGCCGGTGAGGTGACAGAGCTCTTCGTGGAGGAGGGGGCGGTGGTTCCCAAGGGCGCGTTGCTCTGCCAGGTCGAGGACAGCGAGCTCAAGATCGCGCTGGACGAAGCCCGGATCAACCGGGACCAGCAGAAGCGCGAGTTCGACCGGATCAAGACGATGCACGAAAAAAAAGTGATCAGCGATACCGAGTTCGCCGATCGCCAGTACCAGTACCAACTGGCCGAGAACAAGTTTTCCGCGGCGGCCCTGAAATACGAGTATACAAAGGTTCGGGCTCCGTTCGACGGTATTATCACCAAGCGGCTCGTCGAGCACGGTCAGAGCCTGAGCATCAGCACCGAACTGTTCGAGTTGGTTGACCCCACCCCTCGTCTTATCCGTATGTACATGCCCGAAAATGAAATTCG
>JAZGDW010000232.1:0-2966 GCA_036478295.1 Candidatus Krumholzibacteriia bacterium | reverse complement strand
AATCGCCAGGCGTGCGGCGCTGTCGTCTATTCTGCCCAACGCTCTGTGAGGGCTCGCTGCTGCTATCCCCGGAGGAGTCACACCATGCGATCGCTGCGCTGCGCGCCAAGCCGGGGCAGGAGGTCCTGCTGTTTGACGGTCGGGGCCGCGAAGCCATCGGGCGCATCACTGCCATCGAGCGCCGACTTCTCTGTGTCGATGTGAGGCGGGCCACGCGTCGCCCATTTGAGCTTTCCTGCAAGATCACCCTGGCGGTCGCGATGGCCAGGCACTACCGCCAGGGGTATCTCATTGAGAAGTGCACCGAGCTGGGTGTTGCCGCGATCTGGCCGGTAATCGCGGAGCGCAGCGTTGGCAACCGACCCGCGACCTCCAAGTCGCGCGGAGATCCGCGCAGGCCAAAACCTGCGGCTCGAGGTAAACGCGGCGTGCAAGCTGCAAGGTGGTACCGCCGGGCGATCGAGGCGGCCAAGCAATCGGGCCGGGCGTGGGTGCCGGAAATAGCGGCGCCGCAGACCTTCGCGGAGTCGGTCGACCGGGTAGGTGAGTTTGACGGCTCGAGCCTGACCCACACGGACTCCAAGCTGACTCCTTTCAGCAGGTTCCTCGCTGCTCAGCCGGCTGGCGGCTCCGTGCTGGTTTGGGTTGGGCCGGAGGGCGGCTGGGCCGACGGGGAACGTGACCGAGCGCTTAACGCTGGAGCCGTCCTCACCACGTTGGGCCCCACGGCATTACGAACGGAAACCGCCGCAGTCGCGGTCTGCGCCGCGGCGGCCCTACACAGCACCATGCGGCACTTCGATTCCCGTATCGATTGAGACCGTCTGACAAAACGAGCCGCGCCCGTCAGGAAGCGGCGTGGGGAACCGGTTTGAAACCGGTGCCATATAATCCCCACAGCTCGCATCTTGCGCTCTTGTGTCTTGTGATTCGTGCCGTTCCGGTGGGCGTGATACAATGCGGTCATGCGGCTGATGCGAGAAGTGCGATGCTCTTCCACCGCCGAGCGGGGTGGGACAGGTGTGGCACCGGTTTCAAACCAAGGTCGCCCCCCGCAGGGGTACCCCAACGACCTTGCAACGTTCCAGGTTGTTCGCGCGGTTGTCGAGGGCGCGGTGGATGAGCCGACCGGATTCCTGTGCAACGTCAAACGACTTGACGGGATGCTTCGCGACGTCGTGCTCCCGGGTCTGTGCGAACGAGCGAAGGCATTGCCGCATGAGGTTGTCGGGCCGGGCTTGGCCCTGCTCGACGCCTTCCCTCGCGCCGCCGGGGCGTGCCCGGCCCTGGTATCGCTCAAATCGTTGGAGCTCAGGGTTTCGCCGTTTATGAGTTTTGCCGTCGAAGAAGGGGCTCGGACCATGATCCGCTTGACCAGATCGTTTGAGTTCTCCGCCGCACACCGGCTGTACCGCGCGGGCTTAAGTGAGGAGGAGAACCTGCGGGTCTTCGGCAAATGCAGCAATCCACACGGCCACGGGCACAACTACGTGCTCGAGGTGACGGTCAGCGGCACACCGGACGAGGTCAATGGAACCCTGATCGATCCGCCCCGTTTTGATCGGGTCGTGAAGGAGCGGGTGATCGACTACATGGATCACAGAAACCTCAACGTTGAATGTGGTGAGTTTTCATCACTCAACCCGAGTGTGGAAAACATCGCCCGCGTGATCTGGAATCGGTTGGAGGGTGCGTTTACGCGCTGCACACTCACCAGCGTTCGTGTCTGGGAGACACCCAAGACCTACGCGGAATACGCCGGCGGAGAGTAGGACTTTCCGGCACCATCTGCGAGCGGCGACAGGTCTGATAATCTCGTTGCCGGCGCGAGATTGTAATTTTGCACCACCTGGTGATATCGTAGGCTTTCGGTTGCAGCCCTCTCTCAACAATCATCACCGAAGGAATCGAGATGGTGGTGGCGTCTGCGCCCAAACCGCTAGCACCGGCCTTTGCCCGGCGGCTATGGCGGACGAGAGTGGTTCTCGTCGTAGTGGCCATCCTCGCCTTCGGGCTGATGACGGACTATCTCTTACGCCGGCAGGCCCGGAGCTTTCTCGTTGAACAGGCGCGGCTCTGCGCAGCGGCACTGGTACCGGGGCGAGACGGCGACCTCACCGAGTCGGTCAGGCGGCTAAGAGATCGCTACGACAGGCTGATCGCCGTAGCCACGCTCGACACCTCCGGTCACCTGCACACCGTATACCCGGAACGTCCGGCGCATCGTATGGCACTCCTTTCCGTGCTCGAAGAAGGCGGCTCCGGTCGTGTGGCGATGCGTGCGCCGCAAGGCGGTGAGCCGCTGAGCGTCGCCGGCATCGTAGTGCCACTCAATGGCAGTTCATCTCCGGCTGCCCGAAAAGCGGTTATTCTTTTTCGGAACGGATCATACCGTACGGACTGGCTGCAAGCGATCGTGATCTTCGCGTTGTTGGTCGGGGCGACGGCGTTGTTCAGCGCCCACACGATGATGCGCTGGTTCGATCGCCGGGTCGCCGGGCCCCTGCGAAACATGGCCGGCGCCGTCCGGGATCCGTTGAGAGGCCGCGACGAGGCGCCCACGCTGGAGCCCGGAGACTGGTGCGAAACGACTCAGCTCGCAGAACAAATCCGGGAACTCGTTCGCAGTACGACGGAAATGTACGCCTATACCCGCTGCCTGGAGCGTGAAACACAGTACCGCATCCGCGCGCGCCAAATCGGCTTTGACCGGAAGCTTCGGCGCATAAAGGACCAGGCCACCATCGACGCGATCACCGGGCTGCGCAACCGCAGTTTTCTCGAAGAAGAACTCGAACCCCTTTTCGCCCGGTATCACGCCGGGCACAAGGACCTCTCTGCCGTCATGATCGACGTGGACAACTTCAAACGGTACAACGACACTCATGGCCATCAGGTCGGTGACGCGCTGCTGGAGTTCGTCGGGGCCTTGTTGCGCAGCGGGACGCGCCGGGCGGACCACGCGA
>JAZGDW010000231.1:0-2694 GCA_036478295.1 Candidatus Krumholzibacteriia bacterium | reverse complement strand
CGGGCTCTCGTGGGATCGATCGAGCGTTTCGTGGGGATCCTCACCGAGCACTTCGCGGGGGCGTTTCCCGTGTGGCTGGCGCCGGTTCAGGTCCTGGTCCTGCCGGTGGCGCCCGAGGAGCCCGCCTACGCGGAATCGGTGCGCGACCGGTTGCTCGAGGCCGGGGTACGGGTGGCGCTGGACGCGCGCAATGAGAAGATCGGGTACCGCATCCGGGAGGCGGAGCTGCAGAAAGTGCCCTACATGGCCGTTGTGGGCAAACGGGAGGCCGGGGCGGGCACCGTCGCGCTGCGGAGCCACGGCGCCGGCGACCGGGGCAGCCGGGAACTCGAACAATTTGTTGCCGAAGTAGTTGACGAAGCGGTGCCGGGACGCTAATATAATCAGCAGCAGAACGCGTGACAAAGAAGGGCATGGGTCCCTCACCTACCGTCACTGAGTCGGCAAGGTTTTCTGTTCGGATCTGACCATACGGTCAGTGGACGGATGCCTGTCATCCGTCTTTTTTTATGTACCAACTGGGGGAGGTTCATTGGTAATTCAAAGGAAACTCAGAACGCGAGTCAACCACCAGATTCGGGTTCCGGAAGTTCGGGTGATCGACGTGGACGGAAGCCAGCTTGGTGTGCTGGAGATAGACAAGGCGCTTGCGCTGGCGGATGGAAAAGGGTTGGACCTGGTAGAGGTGTCACCGACGGCGCGGCCGCCGGTCTGCCGCATCGTCGATTACGGCAAATTCAAGTACGAAAAGAACAAACGCCTCCAGCAATCCAAGAAGAAGCAGCACACGATACACGTCAAGGAAATAAAGCTAAGGCCAAAGATCGAAGAGCACGACTATCAATTCAAGAAGCGACATGCTGAAGAATTTCTGACAAAGAACGACAGGGTAAAATTCACCATAGTTTTCAGAGGCAGGGAACTGGATCACAAGGAGATGGGCAGGCGCATCCTCGACCGCATACAAGAGGATCTGGCCCACGTAGGAACGGTAGAGAGGCAGGCTCAGTTCGAGGGACGGTTGATGACCATGTACATGGGGCCGATTCCCGGCAAAGCCGTCGGCGCAAAGACGGAGAGCAAAGACAAAGCGAAGGAAGAGCAAGATGCCGAAACTTAAGTCGAACCGCGGGGCGAGAAAACGATTCCGGGTCACCGCTAACGGAAAATTCATCCGAAACCACGCGAACAAAAGCCATATTCTTACGAAGAAGACACGAAAGCGCAAACGCAACCTGCGCCATTCGACCGTGGTAACGGCCGCCGATCACCGCCAGGTTAGCCGTTTGTTATTCGGTTAGGTTCGGGAGCGAGCTGCGCCACTTGTGGCGGTGGCTCCAATCGCCGCGCCGGGGTGCGGGTCAATTTAATGACATCAAGATAGAGGGAGGCAATCAATCATGCCGCGTACGAAGAACAGTGTCGCGACCCGGGAGCGTCGCAAGAAATACCTCAAGGCGGCCAAGGGCTATTACGGCGGCAGGAGCAAGCTGTACCGGACTGCCCGGGAATCGGTCGAGCGGGGACTGGCGTACGCGTACCGTGACCGCCGGCAGCGCAAACGGGATTTTCGCAAATTGTGGATCGCGAGGATCAACGCCGCAGCGCGCTTGAATGGACTCTCGTACAACCGTTTCATCAGCGGCCTGGGCAAGGCGGGGGTGGAAGTCAACCGCAAGATGCTGGCGGAAATGGCGGTCAACGACGAGGGAGCCTTCAAACAACTGGCCGAACTCGCGAAGTCCACAAACGAGACGGCAGGCTGACGTTTCAATGGACGCAGAATCGCTCGAAAAAGCGCTTGAGAAAGACATAAGAACGGCTAGCACCCTCGAAGCTCTGGAAGAGGCCCGCATCAGGTACCTCGGCCGCAAAGGGCACATCACCTCTTTGCTGAAGAACATCAAGGAAGTACCTCCCGAGAAGCGCCGCGAACTCGGCGTTGTTGCCAACCGGCTGCAGAAGATCGCCGAGGGTATGCTGGCGGAGAAGCGCTCCGCCCTGCAGGCCGCGCAAACCACCAACCGGTTTTACGAACCACCCCACGATCCAACGCTCCCCGCGCACGACGGCATCACCGGTCACCGGCACGTGCTGTCCCAGGTTTTCCGGCGCATGAGGGAGATCTTCTTCGGCATGGGGTACAGCCTGGCGTCCGGTCCCGAGGTCGAACTCGAGTACTATAACTTCCAGGCGCTGAATTTCCCCGAGGAACACCCGTCGCGGGACTTGCAGGACACGTTTTATGTGACCGATGATATTCTGCTACGGACCCACACCTCACCGGTGCAGGTGCGGTACATGCAGGAGCACAAACCTCCGCTCAAGATAATCGCACCGGGCCGTGTCTACCGTAACGAGACCATCGACCAGTCTCACGCGGCCGAGTTTCACCAGGTCGAAGGCCTCTACGTCGACACGGATGTGTCTCTGGCCGATTTGAAGAACGATATCGAGATTTTTATTCGCCAGTTGTTCGGGTCCAGGACACGGGTGCGTTTCCGGCCACACTTCTTTCCGTTTACCGAACCCAGCGCCGAGGTGGATATGTCCTGTTTCTCGTGCAAGGGAAAAGGGTGCCCGGTATGCGGGCAGTCGGGCTGGATCGAAATCATGGGTGCCGGCATGGTGCACCCCAACGTATTTCGAGCCGTGGGGTACGATCCAGAGGTCTATACGGGCTTCGCGTTCGGG
>JAZGDW010000230.1:0-11966 GCA_036478295.1 Candidatus Krumholzibacteriia bacterium | reverse complement strand
TGCACGGTGCTCAGCTGCCAGGGCCGGCCAATCGCGTCGATGACCTTGATATCGATCTTCGGCCCGTAGAAAACCGCTTCCCCCTCCATGCGCTTGTAATCCAGTTTGGCGCGCTGGATGGCCTGCTCGAGCGCCGTTTCGGCGTGGTCCCATTCCGCGAGCGAGCCCGCGTATTTCTCCGGATCGTTGGGGTCACGTACGCTCAGCTCCACGTTGAAATTGTCGAAACCGCACGCCCGCAGGACATCGAGCGCGAAGCCGAGAGTGTTGTACACCTCATCTCCCACCTGCTCGGGCGTGCAGAAGATGTGCGCGTCGTCCTGGGTAAACCCGCGCACCCGCAGCAAGCCGTGCAGCACACCGGAGAGCTCACGCCGGTAGACGGTACCCATCTCGGCGAATCGAACGGGCAGGTCGCGGTAACTGTAGAGGCGCCGCTTGTATATTAGAATGTGCCCCGGGCAATTCATCGGTTTGAGCACGTAGGGCTGCCCGTCCACGTCCATGGTGTACATGTTCTCTTCGTAGTAATCGAAGTGGCCCGAGGTGCGCCACAGGTCCGCCCGCGCGATGTGAGGGGTCGACACCAGCTCGTAACCGCGCTGTATGTTCTCCTGCTTCAGGTAGCTTTCGAGGACATCGCGGATCACGGCCCCCTTGGGATACCAGAACACCAGGCCGCCGCCCGCTTCCTCGCGCACTTCGAAGAGGTCGAGCGCCTTGCCCAGTTTGCGGTGGTCGCGTTTGGCCGCCTCTTCCCGCCGGTGCAGGTACTCGTCGAGGTCCTTTTTTTTGAAGAAAGCGGTGCCGTAGATCCGCTGCAGCATAGTGCGGGATGAATCGCCCCGCCAGTAGGCTCCGGCGGAGTTCAGAACCTTGAAGCTCTTGATGCGCCGGGTGTCCTCCAGATGCGGCCCCGCGCAGAGGTCCGTGAAACCGCCCAGGACATAAATGGATACCGAGTCACCCGGAATGTCGTTGATGAGCTCGATCTTGTACGGCTGCCCGGCCTTGGTAAAAAATTTGCGGGCCTTGTCTTTGTCCCACACCTCGCGGTGGATCGATGGTTTGGCTTTGAGGACCTCCGCCATCTTTGCTTCGATACGCTCGAGGTCATCGGGGGTAAATGGATTCTCTACTTCGAAGTCATAATAGAAGCCCTCGGCGATGGCGGGCCCGATCGCGAATTTTGCCGCCGGAAACAACTCCTGCACGGCGTGAGCCAGCACGTGCGATGTGGTATGGCGCAGCACCTCGAGACTTGCCGCGTCCTTCTCGCGAAACACACGAAAACCCCCCTCACCGCAGACGCTCTGGTGCAGATCGACGACGTGGCCGTCGAATTCGGCCACCACGGCATTGCGGCGCCACGCATCGCCGAGCGCGGTGACCACGTCCTTGACCGGGACGTTGTCGTCCGGAAAACGCTTTTGCGCACCGTCTGGAAGTGTAATCTGGACCATTTCGCTTCGGTCGGGATAAGGAGGTACAAGAATAATGAATGGTGGGCGATACTGGACTTGAACCAGTGACCCCCTGCGTGTCGAGCAGGTACTCTAACCAGCTGAGCTAATCGCCCACGTTGTTACAACGCTGTATTTTTCAAATAGATATAGTCTTTTTGGGCACCGCGGTCAAGCCAATTTCGCGTTACGCGGACCGGCGGGCCACGTAACGCCTGGCGATTAGAGCTGACACCGCAAAGCGGCGCAGCTCAATCACCAGCAGAGACGTGTTCATGTCGGCCCAGCTCAAACGCCAAAGGGGAGACGTAGTGATGTCCCTGCAGCTCACGTCACGAAGGGGAGATCCCGGTGGACCTCCCCTCTTTAGTGGTTTGCCGCATGAGCACTGCGCCGGGACTACTTCTCTTTTTTTTTCTTCTTCTTGTCGTCGTCCAGGATCTCGTAATCCGCGTCGACGACCTTGGAGTCACCGCCCGGCTTTGCCTCGGCAGCCGGCCCGGGGCCTCCCGGTTCGGGACCGCTGGGACCTTCCGTGCCCGTCGCCTGGCTGGCCTGCTCCGCCGATGCGCTCTGGTACATACGCTGGGCGACGTCCTGCCATGTCGTGTTCAGCCCCTCGGTGGCCTGCTTGATGTCGCCGACCTGGTCCGTCTTGAGGGCAGTCCGGATGTCTTCGATACCCTTTTCGAGCGTCTTGACATCGTCCGCCTGCAGCCGGTCCTTGAAGTCCTTGATGTTCTTCTCCGTTTGATAGATCGCGGCGTCGGCGGCGTTGGCCGCATCGATGCTTTCCCGCTTCTTGCGGTCCTCATCCTTCATGGCCTCGGCGTCCTTGACCATGCGCTCGATCTCCGAGTCGCTCAGGCCGCTCGTGGACTTGATGACTATCTTCTGCTCCTTGCCGGTAGCCTTGTCCGTGGCGGAGACGTGCATGATGCCGTCCGCGTCGATGTCGAACGCAACCTCGACCTGCGGCGTACCCCGCGGCGCCGGCGTGATGCCTGCCAGCTGAAAGCGGCCGATGGTCTTGTTGTCGATGGCCATCTCGCGCTCGCCCTGCAACACGTGGATATCCACTGCGGTCTGCCCGTCGGCGGCGGTTGAGAAGATCTCACCCTTGCTCGTCGGAATCGTTGTATTGCGCTCGATGAGCTTTGTGGTGACGCCGCCGAGCGTCTCGATTCCGAGCGACAACGGGGTGACATCGAGGAGCAGCACGTCTTTGACGTCGCCGCCCAGCACGCCGGCCTGGATGGCCGCACCGATCGCGACCACTTCGTCCGCGTTGATCCCCTTGTGCGGCTCCTTGCCGAAGAGCTCCTTCACCTTTTCCTGAACCTTCGGCGTGCGCGTCGAGCCGCCAACGAGGAGCACCTCATCGATGTCCTCCGGCTTGATGCCGGCGTCCTTGAGCGCCTTGCGGCACGGTTCTAGCGACCGCTCGATGAGATCATCGGTCAGCTGTTCGAACTTGGCGCGGGTGAGCGACAGGTTGAGGTGTTTCGGACCCGAGGCATCCGCCGTGATGAACGGCAGGTTGATCTCGGTCTGTGTCCGCGTGGATAGCTCGCACTTGGCCTTTTCCGCGGCCTCTTTGAGTCGCTGCAGCGCGATAGGGTCCTTGCTGAGATCGATCGACTGGTCCTTCTTGAACTCGTCGATCAGGTAATCCATGATGCGCTCGTCGAAGTCGTCCCCACCGAGGCGGGTGTCGCCGTTGGTTGCCTTGACCTCGAAGACACCATCCCCGATCTCCAGGATGGAGATGTCAAACGTGCCACCGCCCAGATCGTACACGGCGATGGTTTCCTCCGTTTTCTTGTCCAGGCCGTAGGCCAGCGACGCGGCCGTGGGCTCGTTGATGATGCGCTTGACATTGAGTCCCGCAATCTTGCCCGCGTCCTTGGTCGCCTGGCGCTGGCTGTCGTTGAAATACGCCGGTACCGTGATGACGGCGTCGGTCACCTTCTCGCCCAGATAGGCTTCGGCCGCTTCCTTGAGGTACTGCAGGATCATGGCCGAGACTTCCGGCGGCGTGTAGTTCTTGCCTTGCATGACAACAACGGCGTCGCCGTTCTCGCCCGCCGTTATCTTGAAGGGAATGTCCTTGCCGTCTCGGGCCACTTCGCTGTGCTTGCGGCCCATGAGGCGCTTGATCGAGTAAACGGTATGTTCGGGGTTCGTAATGGCCTGGCGCTTTGCCAGCTGGCCCACCAGCTTCTCACCATCCTTGGTGAAGGCCACGACCGACGGCGTCGTTCGTCCGCCGTCCGGATTCGGGATCACCTTCGGCTCGCCGCCCTCGACCACCGAAACGCAGGAGTTGGTAGTCCCCAGATCGATTCCAATTGTCTTTGCCATATTTATCATCCTCTCGTTAATAGAGCTTTGCAGTCAAATGTTGTTGCCGTTGTGAGCGCGCCGTGTCGCCCTTAAGCCCTCTCTGGGCCGGCGTCCCACTATACATATATCAAGTCACGTGCCATCCCATGGTTTAATCGTAACAGTCTATTTATCAGTTGATTACATGAATTACGGTAAGTAAGGCCTCGGAGGCGCACCTGGAAGCTGGCCTAATTGGCAGCGGAACTGCCATGGTGGCAGTGCCTAAATGTCACGCGGCCCCGTCGTCTTCGTTACCGAGAATCCCCATCAGGAGCTGCAGCCCGACCCGGAACTCGGAGTCCTGGCGGTCTTCGTCGTCCAATTCGAGCATGAAATGGGTGTAGGTCGTCTTATCCTGCACCCCAACGCGCTGCCAGCGGGGATCGGAGAGCGGAATGTCTTGTTTGACGCAGTTTTCCAGGAATCGGGCCCAATCGGCCAGGAATTCGCCCGACGGTGACTCACCCCGCTTCAAGGCCGGCAGGGTGGCCCCGTGACTTCGTGAGATCTGGTTCAGCCTGGAGATAAATTTGCGGTCGTCGATCATGCCGGCTCCCCCTGTGGCGCATGGGCTCGTGCCCACCACCATCGGCCTTACCCTGTATACGATGGAATTATTCCAAAAGTTATACGATCGGCCCCGGATTCCAACAAGAAAATTTAGATTGACAGGCCCGTAGGCTACTATTTACTTGATATATAGAAAGCCTTTGCGCGGAGAGTTTGCCCCAAGCACTTACTCGACTTTTTGGATCAAATCCTCCAAGAAGAATCCCCTGACACCAACGCAGAGGCTTTCTATTTACCCCCGAAATCCTTCTTTAGCAGATCCAGCAAGGTCTGGCGCTCGTTCAGCTCGGGCGATTGCAGGACGCGCTCGAAGAGTGCCTCCAGGATGTCCCCCACACGTCTTCCCTCACCAAGGCCCAGGACCCGCATGATGTCGGCACCGTCGATCAACAGGTCGGAGATCGTGAGCGCGCTCTCGGCCTCGAGTTCGCTTTGAACCCGGCCGCGAAGCTCCTCCAGCTCGGGCAGCTCACCGCCCAGGTTGCGCGACAACAGGTCCGCTTCGCGCAGTTTGAAAAGGTCCTCCAGGTGCTCCACGCCGGCGGTGCGAATGAAGCGCCGCACGGTGCTGCGGTTCCACTCGGGCTGGTAGTAAAACATGTGCTGGGCGACCAGGTGCACGCATTTCTTCGTGAAGTCATGCCCGAAGCGCAGGCGCCCGAGGATCGCGGCGGTGAGCTCGGCGCTCACCTTTTCGTGACCGTAGAACACCACCCTGGGGGACGCGCCCTCTTCTGTGATCACCTGTTTCTTGTCCACCTTGCCCAGATCGTGGAGTAGCGCGGCCCAGCGCACCGGGAGGTTAGCGCGCGGCGCCTCGTCGCACGACTTGACCGAATGCCAAAAGATGTCGTCCGGGTGGTACTCGTTCTGCTCGACACCGTAGCCACGGGCGAGCTCGGGCAGGATGATTTGCAGCGCACCGGTCTTGTACATCCACTCGAACCCCCCACTTGGCCGCTCGCACTCCCCGAGGAGTTTGTTCAACTCCTCCTGGATGCGCTCGGGACTCAATGTCTCGAGAAGCGGGGCGCTCTTCTTCATGGCCGCCGCTGTCTTTTTTTCGATTTCAAAACCAAACCGCGCCGCGAAACGGATGCCGCGCAGGATCCGCAACGGGTCTTCGGCAAACGCCTCCGCAAAGATCATGCGCACGGTGTGTTTGTCGATGTCACGCCGGCCGTGGTGCGGGTCGATGAGGCGGTCGTCGGCGAGATTCCGGGCGATGGCATTGATGGTAAAGTCGCGCCGGCCCAGGTCGGCCTCGACGGGAAGCTCGGGGTCGAAGGCGACATCAAAGTCCCGGTGTCCGGGACCGGTGGACTTTTCCGTGCGCGGAAACGCGATGTCGTGTTGCGCTTCGGTACCGGCGGGACGGAATTTGTAGACGCCGAAGGACTTCCCCACCAGCGCCATCTTGCCGTGCCGCGTGAGGACTTCCTCGAGACGCGCCGCTGTGATGCTGCGCACCAGGAAGTCCTTGCGCTCCTCCACTGCGGGTAGTCCCATCAACGCATCGCGCACCGTTCCGCCCACGGCGTACAGCTCGCCTTCTTGCAAAATGTCCTTCTGCCAGCGGGATAATTTCATCGGTTTAGCAACCGTCCATTGCCGGCCCCGGCACTGGGGTTCTACACGTTGTCTCTAAGGCGCGCCGGTTTGAAAAGCCACGCAACAAAACCGACGAGCGCAGTGAGATAGGTACCGACGAGGAGGTATGTAATCGAAAAACCGACCGCCTGCGCACTCTCGAGCCCCACGACCGAGAAAAAGTAGATCACAGCGGCGTCCCGGGTGCCCAGCCCCGAGATGGAGATGGGTATCAGCTCCACGAGGGTCACCGTGGGCATCATGAGCAGCACGTACGCGAACGACACCTCGATCCCCAGGATGCGGGTCACGGCGGCCGCGAGAAACACAACGCCAGCCCAGAACATCAGCGCGTAGGCGAACGCGAGGCTCATTCTTCGCCAGTCACGTATGCACAGGCGCAGCGAATCGTAAAAGCTATTGAAATGCAGGCTCAGCTCGTCACGGTACCGGCGTGGGGCCAGCAGGCGGAAGAGCGGGCCGACCACGGTTCTTACTAGGTTGCGGCGCGTGAGCGCGTAGAGCGCCCCGAAAATCCCCGCCACGACGACCAGCACAATCCACACCGACCCCACGTGAATATAATGCAACGAAAAGAGGAGCAGCGTGACCACACCGGACAGCAGCACGATGACGACGTCCATCAGCCGGTCCACAAAAACAGTGAGAAAAGACTCGCCGAGGGTGCGGTCCGCGTCGCGGCTGAGGTAGTAGGCGCGAAGCGCATCCCCCACCTTGGCCGGCGTGATGGAGGCCGCGAAGAACCCGATCGACCACACCACCGCGCTGCGCCACCGGGGGTAGTCGATACCTGCCGCCCGAATGATCGTATGCCAGCGCAGCCCCCGGATCCACACGAAGTAGACGGTGAAGAGCGGGAACAGAAGCAGTTGTTTCACCTCCACGCCCCGAAAGGTGTCGAGAATGCGCTCGACGCCTGTACCGCGTACGATCCACACAAAAATCGCCAGCCCGATGAGCGGCAGCAGCAATGACAAAAGTCTTTTCACCTGGCGCCGGAACCTCCTGAAAATGCTTTATAAACCCGATTTCGAATGGTAAAATAAGAGGGGAAATATTGGTATGTGAATATCCCCCCCTGGGTCAATTGGTCGGTTTTTTTCACATGTACCGGAGGTAACGATGGAATCGGCCCTCGAGTCCGTCCAGACCTTTCACATTCAGATAATCTCGGTCGTGGTCAGTGTGCTGCTGATCGCCGGCATCGTGGAACTGATCCGCCGGGGCAAGCTCCGCGAGGAGTACTCGCTGATCTGGTTCGCCGCCGCCCTGGTTTTTGTGTATTTTTCGATCTGGCGGCACCACATGGAAGTCCTGGCACAGCGCATGGGTATTGCCTACGCGCCGGCCCTTCTCATTTTGCTCACCATCTTTTTCGGGTCTGTGTGGCTGATCCATTTCTCGGTCGTCGTCTCCCGCCTGACCGATGAGAACAAGCGCCTGGCGCAGGAACTGGCCATCCTCGGCACGCGCGTGCGTGACCTGACGCCTCCGCCGGAGGAGTAGCCTTGCGCAATGACCGATAGAGTTCTCATCATCATTCCAGCCCACAACGAGGAAACGGCTCTGCCCGGAGTCATCGCCGACGTGCGAGCGCACCAGCCCGACGCCGACATCGTTGTGGTGGACGATGCCTCGATGGATGACACGGCGCGCACCGCCGAGCGGCTGGGGGTCGGCGTGCTGCGCCTTCCTCTCAACCTTGGTATCGGGGGCGCGGTGCAGACGGGATTCCGCTTCGCGCGCGAGATGAACTACGACTACGCCCTGCAGGTGGACGGCGACGGCCAGCATCCGGCGGCGGCGATCGGTGACCTGCTCGAACGGCTGCGGGCCGGAGACGCGGACGTTGCCATCGGATCTCGCTTCCTTGCCGGCGCCGGGTTTCAAAGCACGTTCCTCAGGCGGCTGGGGATCGGCGTGTTCCGGGTGCTGAGCCGCGTGACCACCGGGCGTAGCGTCACCGACAGCACGTCGGGTTTTCGGGCGTACAACGCGGCGGCGATTCATTTTCTCGCCGACACCTACCCCAGCGACTACCCCGAGGTCGAGGCGGTCATCAGCCTCAGTCACAACCGCTTTCGCATCGTGGAAGTACCTGTGGAGATGCGCGAGCGCCAGGGTGGACGTTCTTCGATTACTGTGGGGCGCTCGGCATACTATATGATCAAGGTGATGCTCGCCTCGCTGATCTCGATATTAAAACCCACACGCCGCCGCTCGCTATGAGCCCGCCTCGAGTAACAGACGCGTGTCGCAGTAACCGCCGCCCACACCGCGACTAGCTGGATCCACCCGCCGGCCGTTTCTTGAATTCACACACTTTGAACAAGAACGGCGGAAATCTGAAGGGCAGCGTTTTCTGCCGGGCAAGATGAAAACCGCCGTCCTCGATACGGCGGATCAGCTTGTTGATATTGCTGACGTGATAGTCTCCCTTGTCACCAAACCCCGCCGCCACTCTCCCAACTCGATACGCGATGCTCTCCGTGGGTCCGGATACGATCAGCCGGCCGGCGTCTTTTAGCTTAAGAGAAAATGTGCCCAGGTATTCGACCAGTTCGTTGTCCTTTATATGTTCGAGAACATCCGCGGCAATGACAATATCCAGGGAGCCGGCGGAGATTTCCGACAGATCATCCACGAACTGTGTACCGAGACTCAGTTTCGCACTCAAGGCCTTGGCATATTCGGGAAAAATGTCGATCGCATAGACCTTGCCGCACGCGCTGGCGAGCTCGGGCAAGAAAACACCCGAGCCGCACCCGAACTCCAGAACGGTCATATCGTTTGTAAACTGCGCCAGGCTGGCGACGTACTCGTATCTTCGCCACATGAGCCAACGTATCAGTGGGTTCTTGTGGAGATACGACGGGATCGCCATCTCGTCCTTGTTGCATTGGGAGATGTGCGACGGGTCCTGTGACGTGAGTTCGGATAATTCCTGCACGGATAGCTTACGAATCATGGTGTGCTCCGGTAGATGTCTGTCGTTCCAGATGATCGCGCTGCCACCCGTTCGGCGGGTCCACGTTGCGCTTTTTCCGACGTTAGAACCGGTCGATGACGGCGGTGCCTGCCGTGCCGAACTGCCCCATGCTTTGCAGTTCCTTCGGGGCCTCCTCGAGCGGCACCGTCTTGCGGATAATCAGGCTGGGATTCAGCTTGCCGGAAACAATCATGTCCAGCATACCGCCGTACTGGATCGCCTGCATGCCGTGGCTGCCGTAGATCTGAAGCTCCCTGGCAATGACCTGGTGCATGGGCAGCGGCGGCAGATGCGAGTCGCCGACGAGCAACCCCACCTGCACGTGACGACCCCGCTTGCGGAGACAAAGAATGGAATTGGAACACGTCGTTACACTACCGAACGCATCGAGGGAGACGTGCGCGCCGCGGCCGGTCACATCGCGGATCTTTCCGACGACGTCCACTTCTTCCCTGGCATGCACGGTAACGGATGCACCGAGCGACGTGGCGAGTTCCAGGGCCCTCGCATCGATGTCCACAGCGATAACCTGAGCGCCCAGGGCGCTTGCGACCATAATCGCCGAGAGTCCCACCCCTCCGCATCCGTGCACGGCAACCCACTGCCCGGACTCAACCGCGCCCTGCTTGGTGACCGCTCGAAAAGCGGTGCTGAACCGGCAACCGAGACTCGCTGCCGTCACAAAGTCGATATCCTCCGGCAGCCGTATCAGATTTGTGTCCGCGTATTTGACCCGGACGTACTGCGCGAAAGAGCCCCAGTGCGTAAAGCCCGCCTGGAATGGATGGTCGCAAATGTGATGCTGGCCGGCGACGCACTCTTCACACGTGCCGCACCCACACACGAACGGCACCGTTACCCGGTCGCCTCGGGTCCACCGTGAGACGTCCTTGCCCGTTTCCTCGACGACCCCTGCGAGCTCGTGGCCGGGCACGTGCGGCAGCTGTTTTATATCCGGATCGTGTCCCAGCCAGCCGTGCCAGTCGCTGCGGCACAGCCCGCTCGCCATGACCTTGATGACGACGCCGTCGGCATCCGGCTTGGGATCCGGGACCGTTACGATCTTGAGAGGCGCTCCGAAATCTTCGAAGAGAACGGCTTTCATCACTATTAGTATACTATGTCAGGGCTGTCTTTGGGCGGGATTCTTAAGTGCTTCAACGACATACGAGCGCTGCCGCCCCGCCCTAGCCGCACTGCCGTCACGCGGTCGCGGGCGGTGCGAGCCCGTGGTCGGCGGCGCCGCAGAGCGGCCTCCGGGGTGAGTGCGCATCCTCTGGGCGCCGGCGCCGCCCGTCGGTCCCCCGGAATGTGCCCCCACCCTGCATTTTCCCCTTGAAAACCTCCTGGGATTCTCTTATAATACTCTAATTAGAGCCTTATAGGAGCCTGATCAGGATCACACGGGAGTGTTCATGGCCAACGACAAAGTAACGATCAAGATCCCCCGCCGGCTGTATACCAAGATACAGCACCTGATTACGGACTCCGGTTTCAACTCGGCAACCGATTTCATCGTCTACGTCCTGCGGGATGTGCTGAGCGAAACGGGCCGGCCGGGTTCCGCGGGCAAGCCGCGGGCGCCTGCCGCAACCCGCTCCGAACCCCAGCCGCCGGACGACGACTCCGAGGAATTCTCACCCGAAGAGCTCAAGGCGCTGAAACAGAAACTTCGCAACCTGGGCTACCTCGATTGAACCAGGCCAATGACGGACGACACTGCGACGGAGGTATTCAGAAACGATGATACGAGCACATGGCGGTCGACTGATCAACCGCAAGGCAGATGACAAGACACGTGAAGCCCTGCTGAAAGAAGCCCGGGAACTTCCCGCGATTACACTCAACCGCCGCGAGTTTTCCGACCTGGGACTGATTGCCAACGGCGCGATGAGCCCCCTCGAGGGTTTCATGACCTGCGGTGAGTACGACAGCGTCCTCGACCGCATGCGGCTGCCGCTCGGTCTTCCCTGGACCATTCCGGTGACGCTTTCGGTAAAAGACAAGGCCGTCGCCGCCATGACGGCTCCCTTCCGCGCGGCGCTGCGCTCGAAAGACGGCGCCGTTGTCGCGGTCATGGATGTCACCGACCTCTACAAATATGATAAGGCGCGAGAGGCCGAGAAGGTCCTGCTCACCACCGACCATGCTCACCCCGGTGTACAGTACCTGAACACGCTGGGCGATACCTATGCCGGTGGCCCGATCACGCTCGTGGCCGACCTGGTGGACGATAAGCGCTTCGGCAATTACCTGCTCGAGCCCCGTGAGAGCCGGGTGCTCTTCAAGACCAAGGGTTGGGAGCGGGTGGTGGCGTTTCAAACACGCAACCCCATCCACCGCGCGCACGAGTACCTGCAAAAGTGTGCCCTGGAATCCGTCGACGGTCTCCTCATCCACCCCATCATGGGTGAAACGAAGTCCGACGACATCCCCGCCGAGGTGCGCATGGACTGTTACCTGTCGATGATGAACAACTATTTTCCGAAGGAACGTGTGGCGCTGTCCATTCTACCGGCGGCGATGCGGTATGCGGGGCCGCGGGAAGCGGTTTTTCACGCCATCGTGCGCAAGAACTATGGCTGCACGCACTTTATCGTGGGGCGTGACCATGCCGGTGTCGGCAACTACTACGGCACCTACGACGCCCAGAAGATTTTCGATGAATTCGAGCCGGGCGAGCTCGAGATTACACCGGTGTTCTTCGACCACGCCTTCTTTTGCAAGAAATGCATGGGCATGGCGTCGCACAAGACCTGCGCGCACGACAAGAGCGATCGTGTTTTCCTTAGCGGTACCAAGGTGAGGGAGATGCTGCAGGCGGGAGAGAAACTGCCCGTCGAGTTTACGCGGCGTGAAGTGGCCGCCGTGCTCGAAGACTTCTACACTAAGAAGACGGAGGCCGCGGCAAGTTGATCCGCCCTGCGGGCGACACCGGAATCAGG
>JAZGDW010000023.1:0-3093 GCA_036478295.1 Candidatus Krumholzibacteriia bacterium | reverse complement strand
AGCATGTGCGTGTTACTGACGTGTATGACGTCAGCCTGTCGAAACAGGCTGATGTTTCGCCACAACCACCACCGCGCTCGCAAGGGCGAGCGCAGGGCTGGGAAACGGTGAATGCGAACCCCATCGTGGACGTCGCTTTCCGGCAGACCGCGTCCGCGCGGGCTGAAGCCCGCAGCTCGCTCTGTTGTCGCGCCGGCGACGACGTCAACCCGGTGCCCCATCGCCAGCAGTGCTTTCGCAAGTTCGTGGACGTATTTCTCGACGCCGCCGACTGCCGGCCAGTAGCGATGAATAAAGAACACAATCTTCATACAACCGCGGGCCTCTATGCGGATTACGAATTACGAATTACAAATTAAGAATTATAGATTACGGTTCTCCTCCATCTTAGCTGGAGAGCCGGTGTCCACTGTTTCTTGCCCCCTTCAGATAAGCAACTATTATGTAGGAGAATCCAAATTACAAAAGAGGAACTGCGGTCTCTTTTTTGTAATTCGTAATTTGTAATTGGTAATTTGTAAAATGTACGATCCTCGACTCGACCGATTGGCACGGGTTCTTGTTCGATACTCGACGGGAGTCAGGAAGGGTGATGTGGTCCGCATCCGCATGCCCACCCTGGCGGAGCCGCTGGCGCTGGCCGTGTATCGGGAGGTTCTGCGCGCCGGAGGGTATCCGATCATGCGAATGGCACCCGGAGAGTGTCAGGAGCTGCTGGCCCGGTACGGCAGCCCCGCCCAGCTCGACTATCTCTTCCCCATCGATCTCGAGGAATACAAGACGATCAACGCCGACATCACAGCCTGGGCGCAGCGCAACACCCGAGCCATGACCAACGTCGATCCGAAGAAACAGGCCGCCATGAGCAAGGCACGCAAGCCGCTGCTGGAGACCGGCCTGAGCCGCATGACCAAGAAGGGCAAGGCGAAGCTCCGCTGGGTGGGTACGCAGTACCCCTGCCACGCATCGGCCCAGGACGCGGAGATGTCACTGACGGAGTACACCGACTTCGTTTTCAACGCCGGCATGCTGCACCTGCCGAATCCGGTGGCTGCGTGGAAGAAGATTCACACGACCCAGCAACGAGTCGTGGACTTTCTGAACAAGGCCGATGAGGTGCGTTTCATCGTGCCGGGCGGTACGGACATTCGCTTCGGCGTAAAGGGCCGGCGCTGGATCAATTGCGACGGGGTCAACAACTTTCCCGACGGCGAGGTCTTCACCGGGCCTATAGAGTCGGCCAGCGAAGGCGAGATCCGGTTCAACTTCCCCGCGGTGTATCAGGGGCGGGAGGTGACCGATGTTTGGCTGCGGTTCAAGGCCGGCAAGGTTGTCGACGCGGACGCATCGAAGGGCAAGGACTTCCTCTTTCAGATGATGGATCAGGACAAAGGCGGTCGCGTCCTGGGAGAACTGGCCATCGGCGCCAACTACTCCATCACCAGGTTCACGCGCAACACGCTTTTCGATGAGAAGATCGGCGGGACGGTGCACATGGCGTTGGGGGCGGCGTACCCCGAAACCGGCGGCAAGAACAAAAGCGCGCTGCACTGGGACCTGGTATGCGACCTGCGACGTGGAGGACGCATTGAGGTGGACGGGAAGGTCATTTCCGTAAGCGGCCGGTTCACAAGAGCAACGTGGCCTCAGCCGCCGCGAAAACGCGCGTGATCGCCTCGAAGCGGGCACCGTAAATGTTCAAGCGAGGCACGTCGCATCCTCAAGTATTGTCGATTGTCGAGTGACGAATGTCGATTGGGAAGTCATCTGTTCGATATTCGACACTTGGAATTCGACGTTGCGGTACCGGTTTCAAACCGGCAGGGCACATCAGCTCTCAAACAGCGACTGCTGGGCGGGGTTCTCATGGGCGACGCGCTCGCGCACGTCGGAAATCTCTTCGATAAACTCGTCCACGGTGCCGTACTTGCGATACACGCTCATGAACCGAACGTATGCGACGGTGTTCAAGCTCCGCAGGTGCCGGCCGACATACTCTCCAATCTGCTCCGCCGTGACCTCGCGATCGTGGTTGCTAAACAGGTCCGCCTCGACGCTACCAACCAGTTTTTGCAACTGTTCGTCGGTGATGTCCAGCTTGGAGCAGGCGCGTTGGGCGCCGCTGAGGATGTTGTCCCGGTTGTACGGGACGCGCCGGCCGCCGGCTTTGATAACCGTCAGGCGCAGTTCCCGCTCGACGCGCTCCTTTGTTGTGAACCGCCGCTCGCAGGCCTGGCACACCCGGCGTCGACGGATCGCCGCCCCTCCCTCGGTGAGGCGGGAATCGATCACCTTATTACTGTTCTTCTTGCAGGACGGGCAGAGCATGTTGCTGGTCAATTAAACGTCGAAACGTCGAAAAGTCAAAAGTCGAAGCGTCAAAAAGTTGAAATAAGAGGGCTTGCCGACGGTCTTCGCTTTCGTCTTGACCTGCCGACCTTTCGACTTTTTGACCTTTCGACGCTGCCGACAATCAGCCAATACGCCGACATCCGGACCGGCAAGCAGGGTAACGCCCCTGGATGTTGGATGTCAAATCGTCTAGTTTAGCGGCCCATGGCCAGGTTGTTGAACAAAGAGCTGGGAGGGGTTCGCATCATCGGGTTCTCGCTGGCCGGCGAGGAGACGGTCGTCGCCGCGCCCGAGTACAATGTTTGTTTCGACATCGGTCGGGCCCCGCGCGAGGTCATCTCCATCGACAATCTCTGCCTGACCCACGGGCACATGGATCACGCGGCGGGGATCGCCTACTACCTCTCGCAACGGGCGTTCATCGGCAACTCACCGGGGCGGGTCATCGTGCATCGCGACCTGGCAGAGCCGCTAGGGCAGCTTATGGATATCTGGTCCCGGATCGAAGGACACCCGTCACCGGGTCAGATCCGCGGTACCGGGCATCTCGAGGACGTGCCCATTCGTCGGGGCCTGTTGGTGCGCCCGTTCAGAGTTACACACTCCAGCCACTCATTGGGCTACACGCTGATTGAGGTTCGGCACAAGCTCAAGGCCGAATTCCACGGCAAGTCCGGGCCTCAGCTCGTCGCCCTGAAACGCGAAGGCGTCCGGATTGACCAGCGCCTCGAGGTGCCGCTC
>JAZGDW010000229.1:0-6942 GCA_036478295.1 Candidatus Krumholzibacteriia bacterium | reverse complement strand
CGATTCCGCCCCTTCGCACCATGTTTTTTCAACATGCAACTGCGGCTGTCGCTGGTTTGATCGCTTCAGGCGCTGGATTGGCCCTTCCGCTTATCCTACCGCGGTGCTATAATGCAGAAGTAAGGCGAGCAGCCCCGCTCAAGCGCTGTTTCGCCCCTGGAGTTGAGTTGAGATGCGGACTCTGTCGGGTATTGTTCTCTTTTCCGCTCTGTGTCTTTCCCAGCAGTCATTCCCCGAGATTCGGGTTGCCTCCCCGGCACGTGCGGCTCTCGCTGCGGACCGCTCCGCCACTTTCTCCGCTGTCACCGACACCATCCCGGATGTGTATTTCGTTGTGTTTCGGTTCGACTTTCTCACCTCGACGTTCGTAGGAGTCTATGAGTTCAGCCAGCCTTATCGCAAGTCTCTCCCAGAACCTAGGTACTGGCGACGAGTCAATATCCACACTTATGTGCAGCCGCCTGGGGACTTCGGTTACACGGACGTGAAAAGCCGACTCACCGGCGAGCGCATTCTGAAAGCGACAACGATCTGGAACGGGATGGGGAGCTTTGTTTATCCGCCCGATTCGGTCATGTCCACCACGCTCGTACATGGATTCACAAACCCGGAGCCCGACACGCTGCTCAGTCCCCTCATTCCGTACCCCGTGGATCCAGACACCGCATGGGCGCTCGTGTCGGACACGGACGCAATCGCCCGTCTGGCATCGCACGGCGGTTACGAGGTGTACGCTTGGGCTCATCTCTACAGGGATGGTCTCGCGGACTGGTCAACCGCGGAGTTGTTCGTCCTGGCGGCGACGCATCCGCCTGCGCCTGATGACATGGCGATTCTCGATGTGGAATGGCCCCGCACGTTAGTCACACACAACATGCCCACGACACCGGAGATCGTTGTCCACAACTTTGGTGATGACCCGACCGAGGTCATCGTACGAGCCACAATGAGCGGGCCCATGGGGCGGGTATACCTATCGACGAGGGACATGGGCGCGTTCCCAGCGGATTCGTCCCGCGTGGTTAAGTTTGACCCAATAAGGAGCCTTGGTGGGGACTCAATGGTCTTTGATTTCGATTTTCTCCGGCCGGCCATGCTGCCCTGGGAGGATGCGTATCCAGAGAATGACATCATGCAACAAGTTGTGCAGGTAACCAATCAGCCCGTTTTCCGACTCGATTCGACACTACCCCCATACGGACTTCCAGTCGATTTCGACGGTGATGGCGACATCGACTTTGCGGGTCTCGACTATCACCTCGTGCTGTGGCAGAACGACGGGGCGGGCAACTTCACGGACATCAGCGCCGGGTCACCGATCGGCGTTCGCATATATCCGGCGTATGCCGTTTGCGAAGACTTCAACGGTGACACACAACCCGACCTTTTCGTGTCATACGCCAACGAACCACCGCAACTTCTAGCGGGCGACGGCTCGGGGGTCTTCACCGATATCACCGGGGCCTCGGGTCTGGACACAGTAACGACGTACGGCCTGGTACTTGCCCTTGACAAGGAGAACGACAATGACATCGACGTGATCATACTGTCCCCCGGTCAGGAGACGGTCCTTGAGAACGACGGAACCGGGCGTTTCACCGACGTTACGTCTACTTCGGGGATCGTCGACAATGGCAGGACGAGCGCTCTCTCCGCAGGTGATCTTAACAACGATGGATACGCGGATGTGGTCATGGTTAACTGGGATCGGGACGCGTCGGTGTTCATCAACGATGGCGACGGTACGTTTACCAAGCTTCCGAGATCGTGGGCCGTCGACTTTGGAAGGGACGCCGCGCTATTCGACTACGATGGCGACGGAGACGTAGACCTCCTTCTGGTGCAGATGTTTCGCCTAGCGCCCTCTCGTCTCTATCGAAATAACGGAGGCCTGACGTTTGAAGAGGTTACGTCCGAGGTGGGTGGCCTCCCAGAGGCGCTCGCAGTGGATGTCAATGACTTCAATGAAGACGGCCGGCCCGACCTCGTGTTCTCCAACGGATCACTTCTCATGAACACGGGCGCTGCGTTCGTGGACACATCGGCTCTGATCGTTGACCTGCCAGCGTCGATCGGAGTGCTTATGAACGTTCATTTCACCGATGTCGACAATGACGGGGACCTCGACGTATACGGCTACAATATGGCGTACGTTAGCCAGGGCGTGCCGCCGATCACTGTCGGCATCAGGAACAAGCCAATTCTGTCTCGTCCGAGCTACCTGGGGCAGAACTTCCCGAATCCGTTCAACCCGTCGACCACGATTCAATACTGGATCGCCAAGCAAGGGCCAGTCACGCTGACGGTTTACAATGTGGCCGGCCAGCAAGTGAAGACGCTCGTGAAAGCGCTTCAGCGCCCCGCCACGAGAGGGCATATTGTGCGCTGGGACGGCCGAAATGAGAGCGGCGAACACGTCGCCTCCGGAGTCTACTTCTACCGCCTCGTCACGAGTAATTTCATCCAAACCCGGAAGCTTGTACTCTTGAGGTAGTATCAACTGACCGCTGGAGAAACGTAGGGGCGTGGAGCCAGCAGCTGGCTGCGACTTCTCTTGAGGGCCTGTGCCACTAGGCGATCTGCCACTTCATCTGCCACTGCAGGTCGGGTCTGTTGGGTTTTCATGAGACAAAGGGAAGCTGGTTAGACAATCAATCAACGCGGTAAGTCGAGGCGATTTAAGTAAGTGCATTGAACGCATAAGATTACTCATCCTCATCATCTCGTACTTGCGAAGAAACGAGCTTGGGTTATACAATGAGCCGGCCATGAAACCATTCCCGCCCAACAACTTCAAACAGTGGCCGCCGGCACTGCTGGCCGTTCTCGCCGCCATGTGGCTCTTGCCGTCGTGCGCCGGTGGCCTGGGCGGCATCGGCAACGCGTTCTCGGACAGCATGGAGCCGCTCCTCGCGCAGCAGCTCGCCGCCTCGGTCGTGCAGCAGATGCCGATGGAACAGGACAAGGCGGCGAACGCCTACGTCCAGGGACTCACGACAAAGCTCGCGTCGCACTCCGACCGCCCCGACCTGAAATACCGTGCGTTCATCGTGGATTCCGATGACGTGAACGCCTTTACCGTGGGCGGCGGCTACATTTTCCTCCACAAGGGGCTCATTGCCCGCAGCCGCACCGAGTCCGAGCTCGCCGGAGTTATCGCGCACGAAATCGGTCACAACGTCGGCCGCCACCTGACAAAGAAACTCGTCACCACGTTCGGCCTTGCGATCGTGGTGGCGGTGGCCCAGGGCGAGAACCCGTCGCAGTCGCGGCAGATTACCGGCGCGATGCTCGGTGTCGGCGGATCGCTGCTCTCACTGAAGTTCTCGCGCAGCAACGAGAGCGAAGCGGACCGCTTTGGCGTGGATGAAATGGTGCGCGCGGGGCACGACCCGGCAGGGCTGCCGTCATTCTTCGGTGTGCTGCGTGACCTCTACGGTGACCGGGGAGGCATCGAGCAGTATTTCGCGAGCCACCCGCCCCTCGGAAGCCGCATTCAGAACACAGAGGCGATTATCGCCGGCTACGGCGCCCGCGCGAGCGGCCTGCAGAAAGACTCCGCGGCGTTCCGCCAGGTTCGCAGCAGCATGTCGTCGCTGACGCGGCACCTGGGCGTCGATACCTTTACCGTCGCCGCCGGCGAGCGCAAGAGGATGCAACTCGACGTCGACGTGAAGCGCGCCCAAGACCTGATCCTGAAGTTGCAGGTCAAAGCGCAGGGCGGGTCCGGAAACGACATCAGGATTATCGTGACCGACGAAGCGGGTGCCACGCGCGTCGAGCAAAACAAAAATCCCGGCTCCAGCACCACCTTCGTTAGAATGGTGAGCAGAGAGACCATCACCCTTCCTCTGATCAACAAGCGCAAGTACGTGATCTTTTTCGACAATTCCTTCTCGAGCGTCTCCTCGAAAGTCGTCACGGTCCGGGCCTCCATGCACTACAAAGCAAACTAGTGTCCCAACCAATGAATCTGCGTGAATGGGTCGGCGAGATGGACATCTATCTCTTCGACCAGCTGCTCAAGGGCCGGTTCGACGGCTTAAGGAGCGTTCTCGACGTCGGCTGTGGCAGCGGCCGCAATCTCGTCTACTTTTTGCGAAACGGATTCGATGTCTTCGCCATCGACCGCGACCCCCACGCCATCGAGCGGGTGCGGGAGCTGGCGGCAAAGCTGGCCCCCGCGCTACCGGCCGATAATTTCAGGGTGGGGGATATCGAGGAGATGGCCGATGCCGGATTCGATGCGGTCATCAGCTGCGCGCTGCTGCATTTCGCAGACGATGAGGCCCACTTCGATCGTATGCTGAATGCAATGTGGCGCGTCCTCAACCCGGGCGGGTTGTTTTTCGTGCGGCTCGCGTCGTCGATCGGTCTCGAAAACCGCGTGCGCAAGATCAGCGGACGACGCTTCACGCTGCCCGACGGCAGCGAGCGCTTTCTGGTCGACGAGCCCATGCTGCTCGATCTGACCGAGCGGCTCGGCGGCACGCTGCTCGATCCCCTGAAGACGACCATCGTGCAGGACATGCGTTGTATGACCACGTGGTGTCTTCGCAAGAGCGCCTGACCCGTACCCATACGGCGACCTGCACCCGCACAGAGACGTGCACCCGCACAAAGACGCGCCTGCCAGACCATCGCTACGGCTTGGCGACCCCTCCCTCCTCAATATGGAGGTCCGGCGGCAACATGAACAACGGCCGCCCCGGTGCGTCGATCAACGCGCGGAGGTAGGACCACTCGGGACTCTCCTCGACGTCGCGGGGCACCTCGGTTTTCTTTCCGAACAGTGTCGTGATCATCGACCACGGGCGAAGCGCCGCGAGATTGAACGCGGGCATCTTCGGGTACTCGACATACGTCACCTCGTCATCGAGATCGATACCGGCCGCCGTCCTCGCCGCGCGGATCGCCGCGTCCAGCCCGCCGATGTGATCCACCAGGCCAGCGGTCCGGGCGTCCCATCCGCTGTACACGCGTCCCCTGGCCACTTCGTGCACGGCTTCCGAGGACATGTTGCGGCCGGTGGCCACCTTGTCGACAAAGCCGTTGTAGAAATCCTTCATGGTGTCAATAACCTGCTTGCGCTCGTCGGACGTCAGGTTGCGGTCCGGAATGCGCGGTCCGAACATCAGCAGGCGGATACCAGCATTGATATCGGCGTGCTCACCCGTTTTGACGTGGTCGGAGGTGTGCCCGAGCTTCTCGCCGATACCGTCGTTCCATATCCATCCCCCAATGATACCAATCGACCCGGTTATCGTGGTCGGCTGCGCGTAAACTTCGGTACCGTACATCGACAACCAGTAGCCGCCGGAGGCGGCGACGTCCCCCTGGCTGACAATGACCGGTTTCCTCTCGGCGCATTTCTTCATGGCGGCGGCAGCGACGTCGGAGGCCATCCCGCTGCCTCCGGGCGAATCAATGCGAAACACCACCGCGTCCACCGACGGGTCGTCCCTCAAACCTTGAAAAATTTTCTCCAGCCTGCGGGCATGGATGCCGCTGTCCATCGCGCAAATGCCCAGCGCGTACACGATGGCGATCTTCGGATTCTCCCCCCACTCGCGCGACTTGATCCGCTCGCCAGCCAGGAACCTGCGGCCGAAGTAGAATTTTCTGGACCCTTCCAGCTCGGTGATGACCTCCTTGACGTCTTCCCAGCGCCCGAGCTTATCCACGATGCCCAGCTCGATCGCCCGCTTCGAATCGATCAAGAACTCCTTGTCGACCCAATCGTCGAACGTACCCTCGCCGACACCGCGTGACGTGGCGACGTCGCGCCGCACAGTGGCGTAGATGTCGTTCAGCAGTTTCTGGCGCTGCAAGCGGTCGGCCGCCGACATGTCGCGCCGCGAAAACGCCTCCATGGCGGACTTGTATTCCAGAAATCGCCACTCGTCGAAACCGAGCCCCATCTTCTCCAGCATGTCACGGACGTAGGTGCGCGACAGGACGTAACCCGGTATGACGATCACGCCTTCCGGGTCCATGACGATGCGGTCCGCCACGCTGGCCAGGTGCAGCTGGGTCATCCCCACCTCATCGACAAAGATGACCACGTGTTTGCCCGCGTCCCGTATGTGCTGGAGCTTGGTGCGGATCTCCCACGCCTTGCCGCGGCTCATCTTCGCGCCCGACAGGTTAACGGCCACACCGCGGATTGCCGGATCGTTTTTGGCGTTTTCGAGGTCGGTGAGCACACGAAAGAGCGGATGCGTGTCTTTGTCGAAATACTTGAAGCCGCGGTACTTCACCGTGCCCTTGAGGTTCATGTTGAGATAGGCGCGGTCCTTCAGCGCCCAATTCTGAAAGACGCTCGACTCGAAGTAACCGGACCGGGATTCGTAGGTGATATTCGTCGTCTTACCGTCCTTGGTGAAGCGCGGGCTGCTTGTAAACCTCAGGGCGCCGATACTGATGCCGACCGACAGCGCGTAACTGTCGTCGTCGAAAAGACGCCCCGTGAGCTGGATGCCCGGCAGCGGCTCCAGTATCGCGCCGACACTCCACGGCGCGTCGCTCGCGCTAATACCCCTGGGTAGTTCGGCATCCGCAAAGACGGTGACCATGTCGTTGCCGATGGGGCGTACGGCGAGGTCGAACAGACCCGTTTGATCGCTGTTCTCGAGCGCAAAATTACCCGAGATCCCGAGTGACAGATACCGCCCGAAGCGCTGCACCATTCCCGCTTGAAAAATATCGCTTCTCCCAAGCAAATCATCGTCACCGGAGGACCAGCCGTAACCGAATCCCACCGTCGTGTTGCGGGTGCCGTCGACAAACCCGATACGCATGTCGTTGACACCGGTCTCACCGCCGCCGGGCAGCGGCGCCTCGCTTCGCACCAGGCCGAACCCCAACTCACGGCCTCCCAGGAAATAACCCCAGTTGTTTAGCTCGCCTTCGCCGCGGCTCCAGCTGAACACGGACTCGGTG
>JAZGDW010000228.1:0-2273 GCA_036478295.1 Candidatus Krumholzibacteriia bacterium | reverse complement strand
GGGGTAGGCGGTGTCCAAATTCGCTGGACCACTACAGGGATCCAGACCTAGAGCGTGGTATAGAATCTGCCAGTATTTCTTGGGCCTGGGCGGGATGGCAAGCATTTGTCGGCCTCGGCGTGATTGATATACTTTGCCGGCCTCAAATGGCTTGGGAGCAAACGCGATGAAGATCCTGCTGACCAATCCCCGTGGTTTTTGCGCCGGCGTGATCATGGCCATCGACACCGTGGAAGAGGCGCTCAAGATCGTGGGCGCCCCGCTCTACGTCTACCACGAGATCGTCCACAACCGGCACGTGGTCGAGCAGTTCGAAAAACGCGGCGTGACCTTTGTTGACCATATCGACGACGCGCCCGAAAAATCCACTGTGGTTTTCAGCGCCCACGGCGTGAGCCCGGCCGTCCGCCAGCGGGCCAAGGCACGCGGCTGTATGCTGATTGACGCAACCTGCCCCCTGGTGACCAAGGTCCACATGGAGGCGATTCGCTACGCGCGCCAGGGGTACAAAATCCTGCTCATCGGCCACGCCGGCCACGACGAAGTGGTGGGCACCGTGGGCGAGGCGCCTGACGCCATCACAATCGTCGAAAGCCCCGGAGACGTGGCCAACCTGCCGTTCGAAAACCACGAAGAGCTAGTCTACCTCACGCAGACCACGCTGAGCCTGAACGACGCCAACACAATCATCGAAGCGATCAAAAAGAAGTACCCCGACATCACGAGCCCGCCGAGCGAAGACATCTGCTACGCGACGACCAACCGCCAGCACGCGGTGCAGACGATCACCCCCGATGCAGACCTCGTGCTCGTGGTCGGCTCCAAGAACAGCTCAAATTCCCTGCGGCTCACCGAGATCGCCGAACACCAGGGCACGGCCGCCCACCTGGTCGACGACGTCAGCGAGATCGACGGGGCATGGCTCGAGGGCGTCGAGACCCTGCTGCTGACCGCCGGCGCCTCGGCGCCTGAGCACTTGGTCCAGGAAATCGTCGAGCACCTCAAGGCCAAGCACGGCGCCGAGGTCGCCGACCGCAGCGTCACCGAAGAAAACATGCACTTCGAGTTACCCCGCAGCCTGCGTGTGCTCAAAGAGCAGGCCACGGCCTAGGCTACTGTGTCCGACACACCCACCGAACACAACGGGAACCTGTACGACCAGCTCGCGAGGTCCGAGGAGAAGGTGTGGTTGGCAAGGCACCCTCCTAGATGTAGTGATAGAGAAACGTGTCGTGTCTGTTCATTGTCATCCCCGTTCTCGTAAACCGGTGGACGCAAGACGGAAAGTAGCGGTCGAGGTGGACGGTCAGCGCCACGAGCTGCGATGCGGTGAGCTTCGCCGGTTTCGCCGCGCCGCCGTTGCCGAGAGGACGGCGGAGACGAAGGGTGTATTCTGAGGTGATACATGACGAGAGAACTCAAGATCCTTCACATGCACTGGGGATTTCCTCCGATGATCGGCGGAGTGGAAACCCACCTGACTATCCTGCTGCCGGAACTTGTGCGAATGGGACATCAGGTGAGTTTGCTTACCGGTTCATTCGCCGGGGAGAAGGAGACGGATGTCTATGGCGGAGTCAAGGTGCATCGCACGCCGCTCTTCGACCTCAACTGGTTGGTGAAGCGGGGCCTGGAGGGCTTGGACCCGGATTTGCGAAAGGTCTACACCGAGGAGATTCATGCCGTTCGTCCCGACATCATCCACGCCCACAACATGCACTACTTCAGCGAACCACATGCGAGAATCCTGGACCAGATCTCCCAAGAGAACGGCATACCTCTGGTGCTGACTGCACACAATGTGTGGGACGACACCTTGTTTCTGCGATTGTCGCGCGAGATCCGCTGGTCCCACATCATTGCCGTCAGCCACTACATTCGTATGGAGCTGCTCGGAATCGGGATCGACGACAGCAAGACCACGACCGTACATCATGGCTTGGATCTCTCCAAATACCACCCGAATCAGCAACCGGTCGGGGCACTAAAAAGGTTTCCACAGCTCCGAGGCAGGAGTGTAGTCTTTCATCCTGCCCGGCTTGGCATGGCAAAGGGCTGCGACGTGTCGATCAAGGCGATGCGTGTGATTCTTGAGCGGTTTCCTGAAGCCATGCTGGTGCTGGCCGGTTCCAAGAACATCATCGACTGGGCAGTGTCCCAGGAGAAGGACGTTGCCTACTTCATCGATCTCATCCGCATCCTGGGGATCCAGGATCACGTGCTCATCGATGTCTTCAGTCTCGAAGAAATGCCGGACTTGTATGCGCTCTCGA
>JAZGDW010000227.1:0-8823 GCA_036478295.1 Candidatus Krumholzibacteriia bacterium | reverse complement strand
ACCGGTATCCTCCACGTGGGGCATGTGCTCGGCGACAGCGTGCAGGACTTTTTCATCCGCTGGAAGCACATGCTGGGCTACAACACCCTCTTCGTACCCGGCACCGACCACGCTGGCATCGCCACCCAGAAGGTTGTGGAAAACGACCTGGCTGCGCGCGGCATCATGCGCCGTGAGCTTTCTCGCGCGGAGTTTCTCGAACACGCCTGGGCGTGGAAGGAGAAACACCACGAGCAGATTGTTAAGCAGCTAAAGAACCTCGGGTGCTCGCTGGACTGGACGCGTGAGGCGTTTACGCTGGACGCGGCAAGAAGCCACGCAGTACGGGAAGTTTTTGTGAGACTCTACGAGAAATCACTGATCTACCGCGGCAATTACATGGTCAACTGGTGCCCGGCCTGCGGCACGGCCATTTCAGATGAAGAGGTGAAATATAACGAGAGGGACTCCCAGCTGTACTGGATCCGTTACCCATTGCGGGGGGGCGGCTCGCTGGTGGTTGCCACCACCCGGCCCGAGACCATGCTGGGGGACACGGCGGTGGCGGTCAGCCCCGACGATGCGGACAAAAAGGACCTTGTCGGACGGACGGCGCTACTGCCGCTCATCGGCCGTGAGTTACCGGTCATCGCGGACGACGCCGTGGACCCGGAATTCGGCTCGGGGTTCGTCAAGATCACGCCCGCGCACGATCCCAACGATTTCGAAATGGGCGAACGGCACAACCTGCCCCACGTCGTGGTCATCGATCGTGAAGGCAACATGACCGAGGCCGCGGGCAGCGCCTTCTCGGGGCTGGACCGGTTCGCGTGCCGCAAGAAGGTTCTGGAAGCGCTCGACGAGGAGGGGGTCCTGGTCAAAACGGAGCCGTACCGCCACGCCGTGGGGGAGCACGACCGCTGCCAGACGGTAATCGAGCCACTGTTGTCCAGGGAGTGGTTTGTCAAGATGCAGCCGCTTGCTGAGCCGGCAATCCAGGTGGTCGAGAGAGGGGAGATCGATTTTTATCCGCCGCGCTGGCGCAACGTCTACCTCAGTTGGATGCACAACATTCGTGACTGGTGCATATCGCGCAGGCTTTGGTGGGGGCACCGCATTCCGGTCTGGTACTGTGCGGATGGACATTTGACGGTCGCGATCGACGACCCAACGGAGTGCGCCGCCTGCGGCTCCGGCGATATCACCCAGGATGAAGACGTTCTCGACACCTGGTTCTCGTCATGGCTGTGGACCTTTTCACCGCTGGGATGGCCGCGGAAGACCCGCGAGCTCGAGGTCTTTCACCCGACAGATGTCCTGGTCACGGGGTCGGAGATCATCTTCTTCTGGGTGGCGCGGATGATCATGGCGTCGCTGGAGTTCATGAAAGAGGTCCCGTTTCGTCACGTTTTTCTTACCGGTATCGTGCGCGACGGCCAGGGGCGCAAGATGAGCAAATCACTAGGTAACTCCCCCGATCCGCTGGACATTATAGATAAATACGGCACGGACGCCTTCCGTTTCACGCTGGTAATGCTGTCCCCGCCCGGGCGCGACGTGTTCTTCGTCGAGGAGAAGCTCGAGATGGGGCGCAACTTCGTCAACAAGATCTGGCAGGCGTCGAGGATGATCGCTTCGGCCTATGGGCGGTACGGCGGAGAGTTGCTGGGAGGCAAAGCACCGGGCGCAGGATCGTTCGCTGCGTTGTGGAACGAGCGATACAAGAAGCCGCTGGCCTTCGAGCCCGAACTCCAGTGGGAGGACCGCTGGGTGCTGAGCGCCCTCGACGGCGCAGCCAGGGACGTCGACGAGAATCTCCGTGGGTGGCGTTTGAACGACGCGGCCTCGCGGGTGTATGAGTTCTTCTGGAGCGAGTTCTGCGACTGGTATCTTGAACTGGCGAAGATCCGGTTGTACGGTGAAGGGGACAAACGGAGCGTCATCGCCGTCCTGCTTTTCACGCTGGGCGAGTCGCTCAAGATGCTGCACCCGTTTGTGCCATACGTGACGGAAGAGCTATGGGCCGCGCTGCCGATGACCGATGATCTGCTGTTGGAGAACCGGTACCCGGTGGATATAGCCGGTGCGGCCGACCCTGGGGCTGACGAGCGCATGGAGCTCTTTCGGGGCCTGGTGACGGCGGCGCGCAATATACGCGCGTTGTACCGCATCAATCCTTCGACCCGCATCGAACTCCGGGTGAAGACGCCGGAAGGCTCCCGGAAAGCGCTGGAAGAGATGGCCGCCGGCATAAAGCAGCTCGCGCGCGCGGATCGCTTCGATTACGGTCCGGAGGTTTCCAAGGAGAAGGGCACCGCCAGTTCTCCCGTGGGTGGTTTCGAGGTCATCGTCCCGCTGTCAGGTGTCGCTGATATCAAGGCGGAACTCGAGCGGTTGCGGGCAGAGAAAAGGAAGGTGGAGCACGACCTGTCTACAATGGAGAAAAAGTTGTCGAACAAGGATTTCGTGCGCAAAGCCAAAGAAGACGTGGTCAACCGCGCACGCGACCGCCGGGAAGCCTTGCACACGGAGCTGTCGAAGATCGAGGAATCCTTGAACATCATCGAAAGTCAGAGTTAGAGAGAGTGCCATGAACGATAAAATAGTCCAGTCAGTCGGGGAAATACTTCGTACCGCCCGCGAGACCAAGGCGATGAGCCTCGAAGAGGTGCACCAGGCCACAAAGATGTCTGTTGATGTGCTGACAGCACTCGAGCAGGATGATCTTGACTCGTTCCAGAGTGATATCTATCTCAAGGGTTTTGTCCGCAATTACGCCAAGCACCTGCAGATCGACGTGCAGGATGTCCTTCGCATTCTGGAACAGCAGCGCGGCGGAGCTCCCAGGGCCAGCGGTACCCTGTGGGATATCGAAGAATCGGTGGCCGAGGAGAAGCTGAAATCGCCCAGGATCTTCAAGCGTTTTATTGCGCCCCTCATGCTAATCGTAATTCTGATCTTGACGATGCTCTTGATCAACGAGCGCCGCAACCGTGCGGAATCGGGCAACGCGCTTTTGCAAAGCGAGGTCGCTGCGCCGCGTTCGAGCTAGGCGGTCTGCATGGACAGATTCGAACTGCAATCCAGCTACTCACCGACCGGCGATCAGCCGGAGGCGGTCGCGCAGCTGATCAAGGGTATCAACAGCGAACGGCGGCACCAGGTCTTACTCGGTGTGACCGGCTCCGGGAAGACCTTTACCATGGCCAACGTCATCGCTGACGTCAACCTGCCCACGCTAGTCATTTCACACAACAAGACGCTGGCCGCCCAACTCTACGGTGAGTTCAAAGGGTTCTTTCCCACCAACGCCGTCGAGTATTTCGTGAGCTATTACGACTATTACCAACCGGAAGCCTTCGTTCCAAGCACCAACACCTACATTGAAAAAGACGCGTCCATCAACGACGACATCGACCGGTTGCGCCTGCGGGCAGCCAGCGCGTTGATGACGCGGCGCGACGTGTTGGTCGTGGCCAGCGTGTCGTGTATCTATGGCCTGGGTTCCCCGGAGGCGTTCAAGCAGATGACGCTGCAGTTGGCCGTCGGCGAGACCGTCGAGCGCGAGACGTTGCTGCGCAAGCTGGTGGAGATCCAGTACTCGCGCAACGACGTCGCATTCACGCGTGGGACGTTTCGCGTGCGCGGTGACACAGTGGAGATACGGCCCGCATATGAAGAGGAGGCCATTCGTATCGAGCTCTTTGGCGATGAGGTGGAGTCGCTGTCGATAACCGATCCGCTGACGGGCAAGATACGGCGGCGCATGGAAAACCTCACCTTGTTCCCCGCGCGTCACTTTGTGACCCCGGAGCCTCTGCTGCGGCAGGCCCTGCTCGGAATCCGGCAGGAACTCTCCGAGCGGCTCGCCGAGCTGCGCGGGCAGGGCAAGCTCGTCGAGGCGCAGCGGCTCGAATCGCGCACGCTCTACGACCTCGAAATGTTGCAGGAGATGGGTTTTTGCACGGGAGTGGAGAACTACTCTCGCCACCTGTCCGGGCGCAAACCCGGTGAGCGCCCGTTGACGTTGATCGATTATTTTCCGGATGGCTTTATGACCATTATCGACGAGTCGCACGTAACCATTCCGCAACTAAACGGCATGTACAATGGAGACCGCTCCCGCAAGCTCACCTTGGTCGAACACGGATTTCGACTGCCGTCCGCCCTCGACAACCGTCCCCTGCGCTTCGAGGAATTTGCGGAGCTCAACCGGCTCGTGGTTTACGTCAGTGCGACGCCCGGAGATTACGAGCTGTCCATCACCGGGGGCGAGTTCGTAGAGCAGGTCATTCGCCCCACCGGTTTGGTCGACCCCGAGATCATCGTTCGCCCCGCCCGCGGACAGGTGGACGACCTCGTTACCGAAATCAAGGGCCGTGTCGAGCGGTCGGAGCGTGTTTTGGTCACCACGCTCACCAAGCGTATGGCGGAGGAGCTGACCGATTACCTCAGTGCGCTGGATCTTCGCGTGCGCTACCTGCACTCAGACATTACCGTTCTGGACCGGGTGGAAATCCTGCGGGGGCTGCGGCTCGGCGAGTTCGACGTGCTGGTCGGGATCAATCTTCTCCGCGAGGGGCTGGACCTGCCGGAAGTATCGCTGGTCGCTGTGTGCGACGCGGACAAGGAAGGTTTCCTGCGCAGCGAGACCAGTCTCATCCAGACCTCCGGGCGCGCGGCCCGGCATGTCTCCGGCCAGGTGATTTTCTATGCCGACACGATGACCGATTCGATGCGGCGCGCCATCGATGAGACCAGCCGCCGTCGGCGGTTGCAGTTCGAATATAATGAGCGGCACAACATCGTTCCCCGTAGCATCATTAAATCGCTGGAAGAAGTCCGTCTTAGCACGTCGATGGCCGACGTCAGGCGGCAGGATGGGGCCGATATTATTCTTGACGCGGATGCCGCCACCGAAGAGCTCGCGAAAATGCTCGAGCAAGAAATGCTGCGTGAAGCTCAGGCACTCAATTTCGAAAAGGCGTCGAGCCTGCGCGACCGGCTGGACGAAGTCCGCATCCAGCTCGCAATAGAAAGCCAGTCCGCCACGGGCAAGAGGGGACGCCGGCGCCGGGGCAGGGAACGGTAGCGACGTGGCCGGGACTTTCCCTGATAAGGCGCGCGTGCGGGCGCTAATCCGCAAGACGCTCGAAGAAGATGGCACGGACCACGACCGCACGGTGGAGTTCCTGGCCATCGGCCAGCGCCCGATGCAGGCCCGGATCATCGCGGGGGCGCCCGGCGTCCTCGCCGGTGTCGGTGTGGCACGCATGACCTTCGAGGAACAGGCGCCGCGGGTGAAATTCGACGATCACATGAAGGACGGAAAAACCGTCGGCGCAGGCGACATCGTGGCCGAGGTCAGCGGCCCGGCGGATGGCATCCTGGCCGCGGAGCGGGTCGCGCTCAATTTTTTGCAGCATCTCTCCGGCGTGGCGACACTCACCGCCAGATTCGTCGGCGGAGTCGTGGGCAAGGGGGTCACGATTCTCGACACACGCAAGACGCTGCCGCTCCTGCGCGAGTTGCAGCGCTACGCGGTGCGCGTCGGCGGTGGAGCCAATCACCGTTTCAACCTCAGTGATATGATCCTTATCAAGGAAAACCACATCCACGCGGCCGGAGGGGTGGACAAGCTTCTCGAGCTGATCCCCCGATGCAAGGCACCGGTCGAGGTCGAGGTCGAGGTCGAGGTGGATTCCCTCGGTTTCTTGCGCGAGTTGCTCGGTGCCCCGGTGGATCGAATCATGCTGGACAACTTCAGTCCGGGCGACGTGCGGCAGGCGCTCGCAATGATGACCGAGTTTTACGGCGAGTCACAGACGCCGCGTCCGGAGATCGAGGTGTCCGGCGGCATCGACCTGGACACGGTCGGCGAGTATGCGCTCAACGGTGTGGATTTTATCTCGGTAGGGGCGTTGACGCACTCGGCGCCCGCACTCGATTTCAATCTCGAGGTGGTTGGCGATGACGCCTGAGCGCGGACTGCTACCTGGCGGCCTTCGCCGCGCGCTCGCGACGACTTGCTTCGGCAGGCGCATCTATTATATACCGGAAGTGGATTCGACGAACCGCCTCGCCGCGGAACTCGCGGGGTACGGAGAAGCCGAGGGCACGCTGGTCATCACGGAGTTCCAGAACGCGGGCCGAGGACAGCAGCAGCGCCGCTGGCTCAGCCCCCCGCATCGCAACCTGCTCTTTTCGCTCATCCTGCGTCCACACGTTTCGTCGCGTGAACTCTTGCCGATCACCCTCGCCTTCGCCGTGACGGCCGCCGAAGTGCTGTCCGGGTTCGTCGGCGAGCGGCTCGAAGTCAAATGGCCGAACGACGTCATCGCCGCCACAGGAAAGCTGGGCGGCATTCTGGCCGAGAGCTCCAGCAAGGCGGGACGGGCATCGCATGTCATCGTCGGCATCGGCCTCAATATAAACCTGCGCCCTGGAGAGCTGCCCCGGGATGTGGAATATCCAGCCGCTTCGTGCCGCAGCCTCACCGGGCGAGATCATGACCGTATCAAGGTTCTGGCGGCTTTGCTCGGCGCGTTGGAACCTGCTTACCAGCGGTTTGTCGCAGACGGGTTTGCGCCGTTCGTGGCACCGTACGGCGACCGGTTGTCACTTCGCGAGCGCGAGGTGGAGTTGGACACCGGCGGCGGGTCGCTGCGAGGGACCGTCACCGGCGTCAGGGACGACGGGGGGTTGATCATCCGCACCGGCGCGGGGGTCGAACAAGTCGTGTATGAAGGACGCGTGAGGAGGATATAACCCCATGGAATCCGCCGCCTACGCGGTCTACGTGGATGCCGGCAATAGTCGGGTCAAGTTCGCCGCTCGCGCGGGACGAAGCTGGATCGACCTCGGCCACCGGCCCACGGCGGCGATTGTATCCGGCAAGTGGAGCCTGCCCGCCGCGTTGCGCAGCAGGGCCGCCCGCGACGGGGTGAAGGTTGTTTGGGTCTCTTCCGTGGTGCCTAAGGCCAACGGTCCCCTGGGTGACGCGCTGCGGTCGGTCACCGGCCGGAGACCCGTGCGGGTCGACCACCAGTTTCGCCTGCCGTTTCGGCTACGCGTGCCGAGGCCCGCGGTGGTGGGGATCGACCGGATCTGCGCGGCCGCTGGGGCGGTACGTGCGGGCAGGCGTTCGGTGATCGTCGTTGACATCGGTTCCGCGATCACCGTCGATCTGGTCGACAGGGGTGCGTACCGGGGGGGGGTGATCCTGGCCGGCCCCTCCCTGAGCCTGCGTTGCCTTGGCGCCTTCGCCGCGAAGCTGCCTGTCGTCGATTTGGACTCGGCTGGGGACCCGTTCCCGCCGCTGTTCGGGACCACAGCCAACTCCATGATACTTGGGGCCAGCCTGGGCGCAGTGGGAGCCATTCGCGAGAGCGTGGCCAGGCTGCGTTCCGCGGCCGCGGGTCGGCCGGGCGTGGTGGTGACCGGTGGCGGTGCGCCCGCACTGGTGGATCGTCTACCCGCCGGCTGGAAACTCGAGCCGCACCTGGTTTACGAGGGGCTCCACCTCATCCACCACCTCAACCCGTCGCGAGCGTAGTGGGCGGCTTGCCCATTTTTTCACATTTTTTTCAGCTATAGTATAACCCATTAATTCATAATTAGATACATAGACGAAATCACGCGGATATTCGCGGTTTTGGGCTTGCACCGCGGGTCGGCTGCATGTATATTTGTCGCTACTTGGCAGTCTAAAGAGGAGAGTGCTAATAACCAGAAACCCCATGGGAGGCAATTCGATGAAGATCAATCCGCTAGCGGACCGCGTGCTTGTGAAGCCGCTGGAGCAAGAAGAAGTGAAGAAGGGCGGCATCATCATTCCTGACACCGCCAAGGAAAAGCCCCAGGAGGGCGAGGTCATCGCCGTCGGCAAAGGGCGACTGTCCAGCAAGGGCGAACGCATCAGCCCGGAGGTCAAGAAAGGCGACAAGGTCCTGTTCAGAAAATACTCGGGTACCGAAGTCAACGTCGGTGATGTGCAATACTTAATTCTGCAGGAAAACGAGATTCTCGCAACAATCTAAGATGGAGGAAAGAAAGCATGGCCAAGCAAATCGTGTTTGAAGCGGAAGCGAGGGATAAGCTCCGGTCCGGAGTCGACAAACTTGCCAACGCGGTAAAGATCACCCTGGGTCCCAAGGGCCGCAACGTCATCATCGACAAGAAATTCGGTAGCCCGACGATCACCAACGACGGTGTGACCATCGCCAAGGAAATCGAGCTGGAGGATCCGAACGAAAACCTCGGTGCTCAGTTGGTCAAGGAAGTGGCCACCAGGACGCAGGACGTCGCCGGCGACGGTACAACCACTGCCACTATCCTGGCGCAGTCGATAATTCACCTCGGTATCAGGAATGTTACCGCGGGAGCCAACCCAATGGCGCTCAAGCGCGGTATCGCGAAAGCGGTCGATCTCGTCGTCGATGAGATTCGCAAGCGCAGCAAGACCATCAAGAACCGCGACGAGATCTGTAACGTCGCGACGATCAGTGCGAACAACGATCCCGAGATCGGAACGCTCATTGCGGACGCCATGGAAAAGGTCGGCAAAGACGGCGTCATCACAGTCGAAGAGGCGCGCAGCATGGAGACGACGCTGGAAGTGGTCGAAGGTATGCAGTTCGACCGCGGGTACCTGTCTCCTTACCTCGTCACTGACGCCGAGCGCATGGAAGTGGTTCTCGAGGACGTGTACATACTGATCCACGACAAGAAAATCAGTTCGATGAAGGACCTGCTGCCGATTCTGGAAAAGGTCGCGCAGCTGTCTAAGCCGTTCCTCGTTATCGCCGAGGACGTGGAGGGTGAGGCGCTCGCCACGCTCGTCGT
>JAZGDW010000226.1:0-10070 GCA_036478295.1 Candidatus Krumholzibacteriia bacterium | reverse complement strand
ACCCCGCTGAACGAATAGCTGCCGTCTTCCCGCCGGTAGCGGAATTCGCCGTTGAGCCGGCTGCCGAAAAACGTGCCCTGGAGCTCTGACAGGTGCACTTCCTCCGGTGAGAGAAGACCCTCGAACGTCATTCCGCTGAACACGAGGCCCAGGCCTTTTCCCGCCAGGCTGCCCCGGAGTGAGAGTGAATCGGGCGTGCCCTCCACAACCACATTGCCGCCTACCTCGCCCTTCTCTCCATGAATCACACCGAGGTCGGACAACTCGGAGAGGTCCAGAGGGTTGAAAACGCCCTGAACGTGATAAAAGCGTCCCGCATCGTACCGGCCGCTCAACACGGCCACTGTCCTGTCCAGCCGTACTTCGAAATCATTGAACGATATTCCGTTCTCTCCGTACGTTCCTTTCAGTTTCAAGGAGTTGACGGGTACCTCACTCTCACCAACGCGTGCGGTGCCGCTGTCGATGTTTATTTCCCCCCGGCCTTCGGCGAGTCGCAACGAGCCCTCTATACTGAGCCTGTCGATGGTATGAGTCATCTGCTCGCGCTCGAGCCGGAGCTTCATGTTATTGATGGAGAAATGGTCTATCTCGATGTGGGGCGTCACACCTTCGGACGAAGGTTCGGCCGTGAGCACCGGGCGAGGAATCATGGGGTTTCCCTCGGCGTCTTCCAGCAGGTTAAGGCGGGGGCTTTCCAGCTCGAGGTTGCTGATGATCATCTTGAGCTTCAGTACCTGAATGAGGTTGTAGTCAATGGTGATGCGCTTCGCGCGGAACACTTCGAACGGCCGCCCCTTGCCTTGATAGCGGAGCACTGGCCTGGAGAGGGACACGCGTCCCACCAGGTCACCCGTTATCTTGCCGCAGGAAAACCGGAAGGGCGTGCCGCGCAGGTAGTGATCGTTGACGTACTTGCTCAATCGATACGACAGGAGCCCGCTCTTCTGGAACACGCCGACGGCGATGACGCCGGTTACCACGATGGCGACGACGAGGGAAAGTACCCTGTGCAGTCTTATGACGCGTCTCTTACCAGCCATTTCAATCCTACCTAGAAGATCTGTCCGAGGCTGACGTGAAAGCGAGCATTATCCAGGCCAGGCTCGCGCTTTAGGGGCAACCCGTAATCCAGCCGGATGGGTCCCACCGGCGTATTGTATCGTATGCCTACTCCAACGCTATACCGGTAATCCTCTTGCACCACATCGTCCCGGTCCGCGAAGGGCCGGAAATGCTTGATATCGATCGCATCCAGACTGCGCCAGACGTTGCCGGCATCCACAAAGGCCGCCCCGGAGAACCGGAATCGTGCAAGCAGGGGCAGCGGAAACCGCAATTCGGCGTTCGTGAGCAGCAGCGCCCGTCCGCCCAGCACCGTCTCCTCGGTCGCCCCGGTCGAGGGGTCCACGGTGAGCGTCGCGGGCCCCAGGCTGTTCTCGTCGTAGCCCCGCACCGAGTTACTGCCGCCGGTGAAGAACCGGGCCTCGATCGGCGGACCCTCGTCCGAAGAATCACCGAAGGCGTCGGCGAACCCGACGCGGGCTCTGAGGGCCACGATGATACGGCGCGCCAGACGGTAGTACTTCTGTACCGATGTGCTGATACTATAGAAATCGTTATCAGCCCCGAGAATCCCTCCAGCGATGCTCAAGTTGACGTCCCGGTAGATCCCGGTCCTCGGATCGAGGATAAAATCGCGCGTGTCGTACCGAACGGCCGATGAAACCAGGTTCGACCTCGAATCCTCGAAGCCCGTATCCGGAGCCTGGCGCTTGATTCGCTCCAGTAAGAACTGCAGCAACACATCGGTCCTCGGGTTCAGACGCCGGCTGCCGCCGACGGATGCGCCGCGCGTGCGGATAACAATGTCATCGACCGTCGCGTCCTTCTCGAAGAACGCATTAACACCCAACAGTAACTTCGTCCCGAAGAGGCGGCGCTGATCGAACTGCGCGTCGTACCGGTAGAACTTGACCCTGAAATCGAGATTGTCGAAGTTCAACGTCTCGTCCTCGAAGATCCCGAACGAGTACTCGGTTTTGAACCGTAGCGATCGCCCGGTACCGAACAGGTTGCGGTCTCCCCATTCGCCGAGGACACGGCTGCCCAGAATATTTCCGACGCCGAAACCTGCCTCCACATACGCCGACTTTCGCTCGCTGACCCTTACAACGATGTCAACCGTCCGCTCACTCATGTTCAGGTTCTCCGGAATGATTTCCGCCTCCGTAAACAGTCCTGTCTCGAAGAGGTTTCTCTGAGTCTCGATCACCTTTCCCAGGCGAAACGGGTCGCCGCTCTCGAACGCGAGTTCCTTCTCGACGATCGAGCGCTTGCTGTCGCGATTGCCCCTTATCTCGATGTTCCGGATATGAATCACCGGCCCGGCCACGATGTCATAACGAATGCGCACTAGGCGGCCGTTCACGGTCGCCGTGTCCCGCACCGCAACCCCAAGGTATCCCTCCTCGAAGTAGTTGCGCTTGATCGAATACACGTCGGCGCTGCGCAGCGAGGGATTGTAGGGATCCCCGGGTTTGAGGACCAGGTCCTCGCGCAGCTCGTCTTCTTTGATCGGTCCCACCGAACCGAACTCGATCGCCTCCACGCGGGTCGCTTCTCTCTCTTCAACTTCGATAATGATATCGACGAACGCCTCATTCTCTAGTTGCCTTATTTCTTTTACCCTCACCGTCGCTTCCAGAAACCCGTTAGCGTGATAAAACGCTTCGAGCACTGCTATGTCACGCCGCAAGAAATCCAGGCGAAGTCTTGGCTTTCTGAAGACGGAAAAGAACGACGATTCGTCCGTGTTCATCTGCTTCTTCAGGTCATCGTCGGAGAAAAATTGGTTTCCGAGGATGACAATCTTGTTTACGAAGGGCTGACGGGGTTCGTCGCGCAGGGCGCCCGCCTGCGCACGCACTTCCGTCCCCAGCGGCAGAGCCAAAACCAGCATTGCCAGCAGGCGAGCGCATCGGGTAACATATAGGCGCCAACGCTGGCCCAGGCCGTCGTCTCTTCTCATAAAATGTCGAATTACAACCATGAAGTCGAATAAATCAGTCTTAAAATGGCCTGGTTGGCCGCGTCTGCGCCTGGTGGTCGCCGTGAGCCTTGTCGTTCTCAGTTCATCCTACTGTACGACCCCCGACCGTCAAACCACGATTACGGCGCTTTCCCCAGACGAGGCCTACCTGGTTGAAGCCTACGTACGGGTGGCCGAAGCGCGTGATCTGTACCCAGTAAGTCATTTAAAATCAGATAGTTTGTTTGCAGCACTCGATTCTACGATAGATTCGCTTCGCATTGCAAACACCATCCGTGACCTGAACCGGGACCCGGACAGGTGGATCGTGGTATTCAAGAATATCGAGCGTCGCTTGGGAACCCCGTCCCAGGGGAAAGATTAGAAGAAACCCGGCGAGGAGCCGCTGCAGCGGACGAGATCCAGGGAGACAACGACCACCATCAGTACAATAAGCAAGACGAACCCTCCCTGGGCAAGCCTTTCCCGAAAACGCGGGTGGATGCGCTTGCGCGTGATGCCCTCGATGGCAAACAAGGTCAGGTGCCCGCCGTCGAACGGTAGCACGGGAAGCAGGTTGAAGATCCCGAGGTTGATGCTGAGGAAGGCCAGGAAGTAGATCAAACGGTCGAAGCCCCATCGTGCCATGTCGCCGGCCATCTGACCGATGAGAATCGGTCCCCCCACCGCGTCAATCCCCGCCTTGCCGGTGAACAGCAACTTCATGAACGACACGATTTCGACGACCATGCGGTTCGACGATTTGAACCCGAGTGCGATCGCCCTTAAGGGGGGGACGAGCTCCTTGTCGTAGGCAGGTCCCACCCCGATTTGGCCGACGATTTTGAACTCGGTTTTCGAACCTGCGACCGGGACCTTTTTGGGTTCCGGCTTAATTGATGCTGTGTGGGTTTCGCCGTCTTGGGCCCATCTAATCAGAACATCCCTGTCAGCGTTGGCGTGTATAATCCGCTCGATATCTCCAAAACTGTGGATCAGCGTGTCGTTGAGGGATTCGATCACGGCGCCGACACGGATTCCCGCCTGGTGGGCGGGTCCGTCGCGTTTGACCAGGCCGAGCTTGCTCGAGATGAAGTAGTCGAAACCCAGTCGAACGCGATCTCCTTCCAATCGGCTCCGATAACCAATCTGCAAGATCTCCGGGCCGCGCTCCACTGTCAGTGTTTTCACCTGGTCGCGGTTCTCGAGCAGCTCGTCGATCAACTCCGACCAGTTGTTCACCGCGACCTCATCTACGGCGACGATAACGTCGTCGGCCGCCAACCCCACGGAGTCCGCGGCCGAGCCGGCACGCACATCGCCGAGACGCGCTGTGGGAATCACGTTGATGCCGTCGACGGCGAGCATGCCGCTGTAGAGGATTATCGCCAGCACGTAGTTGGCAAACGGTCCGGCGAAAACCACCGCCGCCCGCGCCAGGCGGCTCTTGTTTACGAAGTAGCGCGAGGGATCGATCTCGCTGTCCGGGATCTCTTCCCCGACGCCCCCCTGGGGCGCTTCGCTCGGGGGCGGTTCGTCCTGGTCCGTTTCCTCCAGTTCGCCGGCAAACTTTACGTATCCGCCGAAGGGTATGGCTGAAATTGTGTAAACCGTTTCGCCAATTCGCTTTTTGAGAAGTTTACGCCCAAAGCCGATCGAGAAAGTCTTGACGAAAATACCGGTCTTCTTGGCCACGATGAAATGCCCGAACTCATGGACGATAATCGCGATGCCCAGAACGAAAGCGACGGCTAGAAGTGTGATAACCATAGGCAGCCTCGGAGTATACTAGAGGTCAAACCTCTCCCTGATATACACCCGTGTCCTCCTGTCCGTTTCAAATACGTCGTCAAAGGAGTCGATCGGCCTGAAGGGAACGTGTTCCATGGCCGCCTCGATGATAGTATAGATGTCGGAGAAACGCACTTGCTTTGCAAGAAAAGCGCCAACCGCCATTTCATTCGCCGAATTTAGCACGGCCGGCTTGTTGCCGCCCTCGCGTCCCGCCCGCAGGACGAGCGCCAGGGCCGGGTAGCGCTCCTCGTCCACCTCGTTGAAACTCAGATCGGGAAAGTCGGTAATCTTGCTCTTCGGCAGCGGGGTGTCAATTCTGTCCGGGTAGGTCAGCGCGTAAAGAATAGGTATCCGCATATCGGGCACGCCCATCTGGGCAAGAATCGAATTATCCTTGAGTTCGACCAGTGAGTGCACGATCGACTGCGGATGCACGACCACCTTTATCTTGTCAAAGGGAAGGTCGAACAGCCAATGTGCTTCGATGACTTCGAGCCCCTTGTTCACCAGTGTCGCGCTGTCTACCGTGATCTTGCTGCCCATGTCCCAGGTCGGATGGGCGAGCACGTCCTCAGGACGCGCGTCGCTTATCTCAGCCAGCGGGCGGTCCCGCAGCGCTCCCCCGGAAGCGGTGATATAAACGGTGGCCACATCGTCGGGCCGACAGCCCCGTAAACACTGGCTGATCGCGACGTGCTCGCTGTCGATGGGAATGACGTCCGCCTGCGTACGGCGTGACGCCTCACGGATCAGCTCGCCTCCGGTGACAATCGCTTCCTTGTTGGCAACGGCTACCGGTATCCCGCGCTCGAGCGAAGCGAGAGTGGGCGCCAGTCCCGCAAAACCAACGAGGCAATTCACCACGAGGTCCGGTTCGCCTCGTTCGATGAGAGCGATCAGCCCGTCACTGCCGGCGCCCGTCGCACGCGCCCCCATCGCCGGGTCGGAAACGAGACGGGCATGGGCGTCAGGCAGGCATACGGCGACAGCGGCTCCGGGGTAAGACGCACACTGCTTTTCGAGCAGCGCCGTGTTCCGATTAGCGGACAGGCCGACCACTTCGAAGCGTTCGCTGTGGTGCCCGACCACATCCAGAACGTTGCGCCCAACGGATCCGGTGGAGCCCAACACTACGATGCGTTTTTTCATCTCGCCATCCCGAACCGATCCTAGACAAACACGACGAACTTGATAAAGTAGTAGATGAGCGGCGCGGTGAACAAGAGGCTGTCGAACCGGTCCAAAACCCCGCCATGCCCGGGGATTGTGTCCGACGTATCCTTGACCTCCGCGTCTCTCTTGATAAGCGACTCGAACAGGTCGCCCAGTTGTCCTATTATCCCCGCGAGCAGTCCGAGCACAAGCGCGTGCCACAGATGGAGATACTCGGCGATTGTCTCCCGCGCGATCAGCGCCGCCACGATCGAAAACACGAGCCCGCCGACCGAACCTTCCCGGGTTTTTTTCGCCGATATCCGGGGGATAAGGGGGTGTTTTCCGATAGTCGAGCCTACGATGTATGCGCCCGTGTCTCCCCCCCATGTCACGATAAAGGCGAGGAACACGAACGAACTTCCATAGCTGTACTCGAGCCCGGCGCTCAAAGGCAGCTCCCGCAGCAAGACCACGTGTGACAGCAGGAACGCCACGTAGATGACCCCGAGGATCGTGGCCGCGATGTGATGGACCGCCATCTTCGTTTCCTTGCGCGTCAACTCCAGGCACATCAGGGTGACCAGAACCGCTGTGAGAAAGAGGTTGGAGTACATGCCGTTCCGGAAAAACACGTACCATAACAACGCAAGGCCGCACATGATTCCAATGAACTTGTACGGCCGGATTCCCTTGCATTCCATCATCCGGTAAAACTCCCACATGGCGACAAACGTGACCGCGTGCATCAGGGCAAGGAAATGGTATCCCCCTGCATTGGTGATCACGATGAAGCACGGGATAAACACCAGCGACGCGGCCACCCTCAAAAAGACCGAGGAGTGACTGACGAGTTTTCGCGGAGGCGTATTGCTGGCAGAAATCATCGTCGGCTCGTTACAGGCCAAACCTGCGTTCACGCTTCTGGTAGGCTTCAATACTTTCAATGAGTTCCTTTTCCCTGAAGTCCGGCCACAGGACATCGGTAACGAACAGTTCAGTGTAGGCGATCTGCCAGAGGAGAAAATTGGAAATCCGCACCTCCCCGCTGGTGCGGATAAGCAGGTCAGGATCGGGCAGCCCCGGATCGTAGAGATAGGCTCTGAACAACGAATCGTCTACGTCGTCGATGCCGATTGTTCCGTCTCTGGCGTCGCGTGCGATCCTTTTCGTGGCATCTATTATCTCAGCCCGCCCGCCGTAACTGATGGCAAGCGTCAAGACCAGACGCGTGTTGTTCTTCAGCTTCTCGATGGTTTCGTCCAGCACCGCCCGGGTCGAAGCAGGCAACATGTCGATACGACCTATAGTTCTCAAACGCACCCCGTTCTGGTCGAGTTCGAGGTATTCCTTTTTCAATACCTCCTCGAGAAACAGCATCAGTCCTTGGACTTCGTCGGCGGGTCGCTGCCAATTCTCAAGGGAAAACGTGTAGAGGGTCAGATAGGAAATTCCAATGCGGGCACACGTCCTGATTATCGTACGCACCGATTCGCGCCCGACGCGGTGGCCCTCCAGGCGAGGCAGTTTTCTCTGTTTCGCCCATCGTCCGTTGCCGTCCATGATGACGGCGATGTGTTCAGGAAGATTACTAGCGTGTTCCAGGATCTCTATTTGCTGTTCTATTTCACTCGACATCAGGCTACCAAAGAGAGGTGTGGGCTAGATTTCCATGATTTCCTTCTCTTTGGCCGATACAATTTCGTCGATCTGCGCCACGAACTTGTCCGTCGTCTTCTGAACTTCGTCCTGTTTCGTGTGCATCTCGTCCTCGGAGATGGCGTGATCCTTTTCCTTTTTCTTGAACTTGTCGTTGGCGTCCCGTCTGATGTTACGAACGGCGACCCGGCACTCCTCGGCGTACTTACGGACAACTTTGGCGAGCTGCTTCCTCCGTTCCTCCGTAAGAGGCGGAATAGGCAGCCTGATGAGCGTGCCGTCGCTCTGCGGGTTCAGGCCGAGTTCCGATCCCTGTATCGCCTTCTCGATCTCGGGAACCAGGGTTTTCTCCCACGGCTGCACTGTGATGAGACGGGCCTCGGGGACAGCAATGGTGGCCACCTGTTTGAGCGGCACCGTCTGGCCGTAGTACATTACCTTGATGGTGTCAAGCAGCGCGGCATTCGCTTTTCCGGTTCGGATGGCCGCGAGCTCACGATGAAGATTCTCGATCGTCTTGGTCATGGTTTCCTTGGCGTATTTCAGAATCTCTGCCGGCACGATGAATCACCTTCCTCAGGACACAGTGGTTCCGATTTTTTCACCCTGCAAGATCTTTTTGAGATTTTGGTCTCCGTTGAGGTTGAACACCACAATCGGCAGGGAATTCTCCATGCAGAGCGAAATCGCGGTGGCATCCATGACACGCAGGCCTTTGTTGAGTACATCAATATAGCTGAGACTATCGAAGCGTTTGGCGTTTGGATCCTTGGCCGGGTCCACGTCGTAGACCCCGTCCACCTTGGTGCCCTTCAGAACCGCCTCTGCATCGATCTCGACTGCGCGGAGGGCGGCAGCTGTATCCGTGCTGAAATAGGGGTTTCCCGTGCCGCCGGCCAGGATGACCACGCGGTTCTTCTCGATGTGCCGGATGGCGCGCCTGCGGATGTAAGGCTCGGCAAGCTGTTCCATGGTTATGGCGGTCATCACACGCGTCTCGACGCCCTCCTGCTCGAGGGCATTCTGCAGCGCGAGCGCGTTTATCACCGTGGCGAGCATTCCCATGTAATCCGCACTGACCCTGTCGATCCCCTCCTTGCTCGCGGTGGCGCCACGCAGAATGTTGCCCCCACCGATGACTACACCCACCTGCACCCCCAGCGCAACCACACCCGCGATGTCGCGTGAGAGCTCCCTGAGCTTGTCGATGGAGATGCCGCTACGGCTGCCCTGGCCAACGAGTTCGCCGCTGACTTTGAGTAACACCCTCTTGTACCGGAGACGGCTCACGGCTGACCCCCGCGGTTATTTACCGATCTGAAAACGGGCGAACTTCGCGATCTTGATGTTCTCGCCGAGTTTCCCGACCAGCTCGGTGAGGAGGTCGCGCACGGTCTTGCTATCGTCTTTGATGAAGGGCTGGTCCATCAACGTGACCTCCGAATAATACTTCTCGAGCCGCCCCTCGACGATCTTGTCGATAACGGTATCGGGCTTCTTCTGTTCCCGGGCCTGAGTGAGGTATATTTCGCGCTCCTGAGAAATGACTTCTTCGGGGATGCCGTCGCGCTCGAGCGACAGCGGCGAGGTCGCAGCGATTTGCATCGCGATATTCCTGCTGAAGGCCTGAAATTCATCCGTCCTGGCGACGAAATCGGTCTCGCAGGCCACCTCGACCAGCACGCCGATGCGGCTGCCAGGGTGAATGTACGAGAGCACCATTCCCTCGGACGTCTTACGGGCGGATTTTTTTTCGGCTTTGGCCAGACCCTTGATGCGAAGGAACCCCAGCGCCTTGTCGATGTCACCGGAGCTTTCTTTCAAGGCCGCCTTGCAATCCATCAGGCCGGCGCCGGTGCGCTGTCTCAATTCCTTGACCATCGCTGCGGATATTTCCATCAATACCTCCGTTGATGCTTCATGCGACTGATTCTTTTTCTTCGGGATGAGAGTCTTCATTCTTCGATTCCTTCAGGCCCTGGGCCTCCTGTTCTTCCAGGTACTTCGCGCGCCCTTCGAGCACCGAGTCCGCGACGACCTTGCAGAAGAGGCGAATCGCCCTCATGGCGTCGTCGTTCGCGGGAATGGGATAATCGATCTCGTCCGGATCGGCGTTCGTATCGACTATGCCTACGATGGGGATATTCAGTTTGCGCGCCTCACGAACGGCGTTGTGCTCCTTCGTCGTGTCGACGATAAAGACCAGCGCCGGGAGTTTGTCCATGGTACGGATCCCGCCGAGCGCCTTCAACAGTTTCTCCCGGTTCTTACCCAGCTTGAGCGCCTCTTTCTTCTTGAACTGGTCCATCTTGCCTTCCGCCTCAAGCGACTCGAGGTACTCCAGTTTGCTGAGACTTTTCCTCACGGTCCCGAAGTTGGTCAGCGTACCGCCGAGCCAGCGTTCCGTCACGTACGGCATCTCGCAGCGAAGGGC
>JAZGDW010000225.1:0-2830 GCA_036478295.1 Candidatus Krumholzibacteriia bacterium | reverse complement strand
CCCGGAGCTGGCGCAGCGCTTCCTCATCGGTCGGCGCTGCTGCGAGAATTCCCTCTCGCGGAGGGTAGGCAGCGACGGTGCGTACGGGATACCTTGCCCAGAACTCCGGATCAACGAGATCTCTTGCGACTTCGCCGTCCATATCTTCCGGAACGGGAATCCCGAGCAGGGCCAGGACGGTGGGGGCCACATCGAAGACAGAAATCTCGCCTCGCTCGTCCCGGGAAAGGGTCGGCCCCCCGGCCATGATAAAGAACCCGTCCGGCGCGCGGTCGTGGCCGAAATGGTCTTCGTAGCCGTGATCGGACATTGCAATTACAACGGTATTTTCGTCCGCGTGCGCAAGGAGATCCTCGAGCAGCCCGTCCCACAGGCGATAGTACGATTCGACCGCCGTCCGGAAGCGTCGTTCGGGATGTGTATCCAGGTCGTCGCCGGCAAGTCTCATGTAACGCCAGGCAAAGTGGTGCATGCTGTCCATCGCCCTGAAGTAGGGTGTTGCGAGCCGCCACTCCGGCACGAGTGCGCACGCCGCGTGTGTCACGGCAACTGTGGAAAGGTCTCTCGCCAGATCGTTGCGTACCCCGCTGAACCATACTGGGTGGACCTTGACCAGGTCCGCACGCCCGTCGGCGTCGAGATCGCCGGCGTCCAGGAGCGAGAAAAGCAGTTCGTCCTGCAACTCGTACGGCGCCACCAGTTCCTTTTCGAGCAGAGGCGCGAGACTGTCGGGGTATACCAGGCGAGGAACCTGCTGCACTTTGCCCTTCATGCGATGAAACCGTTCGGATACCTGGATTCCGTTGGTCGGGCGCGCGGGCGCCGTGGCATACCACTCCACGACGACGGAGGGCAGGCCGAAGTCACCCACGATGTCCCACACCGGTCGTGCCAGGACGTCGTTGGACGTATAGATTTCCGAAGGCATCAGTGCCAGGGCCCCGGCAGCCCGTATTGTATACTTCATCAGCTTGGTGAGAAACGCCATGCGCATGTTGCCGACACGCATTTTTGGCAGACCCAGCGGCACGCGGGTCTGCACGTGACCATGAATCCCATGTTTGGCCGGCACTTTGCCGGTCGCGACGCTGGTCCATACGATTGGGGAGTACGTGGGAACGAAAGTCTTGAGGTCCACGGTGCAGCCCCGTGAAGCGAGGGCCCCAAAAGTGGGCAGCTCTCCCCGCTCTATGAGCGGATCGATAACGTTCCAGCTGCCCCCATCGAGACCGATGAGGAGCACGCGCAGTCCCGTGTCGGCGGCCGGGCCGACCATGTCCGCGGTCACGGTTTCTGGCGGCAGGGGCGGAGAGTCTGCGGGGTGCGACGTCACGAGCCACAAGGCCCCGGCCGCAAGCAACACCACTGCGGCGGCCTGCAGCACTCGCCTTCCCGCGCGCAGGTTGCGGGCGACCAACCGGCTCGCGAACCAGAGTAACAGCGTCATGACAACAAGAATGGCCACGGTCACGACGGCTCTTGCAGCCGTGCCCGGGGGAGTGTCCATCCGGTCCCGAAAGTGCGTGACGGCGAGCAGCAGCAGGAGAAACCAGGGTCCCACAACAAGCGGGGCGGCGGAGAGATCTCCACGACTCTTGCGCAGGACGACGTATGCCGCTCCCGCAACCAGTGCCGCCGCAAGCGTGTATTCGAGCCCCAGGAACAAAGATAGTAAAACGTGCCCGCTACCCAGGGGGAACACGTGATTGGCGCGCGTGAAGTAGGCCGCCTCCAGAAAACCGAATGCAGCGCCCCACAGCAGGCAAACTCGCAGGAGGAACCCGCCCAGTTTCTCCCTGTCTCGACGAGGAAGCGGCGTCGCTGAGGCGTAGGAATTTGTCGCCACGGTAGCTTTCTCCGTATCCAATGCTGAATGCGTTCCGCGCTTATTGCGCGCGCCTCGCACGGTTGGTGCGCGGTCTCTTGAGGGTTCCGACACGTTCGCGTAGTTTTCTTTCCAGCGTCATCGGGAGCTTCTTCGCTTCACGAAGCGCGATATCGACCTCCGCCGCCGCCGCTTCCCGCACCGGGTCCCGCTCGCTCTGTGAGGGAACGTAGTCCTCGCGCCCGAGCAGCACGTGCAGGATCGACTTTGCCGCTTCCTTATCGGGGATCAGCCCGCGAGCGTTGACGTCGGGGTCGAGTTGGGAGAACGGTGGGATGGGCGAGCCAACGCACGAGGGGCAACCGCGCTCACACCGGCAACCGTCCATGAGGTTCAAGCACGCTTGCATTATCTCCGGGATCATCTCGTACGCCTTGTGCGCAAAACCGAGACCGCCGGGGAACCGGTCGTAGACGAAGATCGCCGGCGCGTGGGCCGCCGATGAATCCACGGAAGCACCGACGTCCACCGTGTCGCACATCGCGTAGAGGGGAATGACTTCTTTGACGACGTTGGAGATGCCGAGCAGTCCTTCGCGCGGCACCCGGCCGGACTTGCGCACGTGGACGTAGACTTCTTCCAGCGGAATGATCCACATACCGCTGGTGAGAAGTGTCTGCGGCGGCAGATCGAGTGTGCCGAAGCCGAGCGAGTCCCGGCTGCCAAACTTTATTTTCTTGAACATGTAGGTAAGCTGTGTCACTGACAGGTCGCCGTAATGAATTTCGCTCAGGTTCCATTTCTTGTTCAGTTCTTCGTCCTCGATTTTGATTTTCACTTCGGTGAGCGACTGCGTGTAGTAGTCGGTGTCGATTTTCTCGACAAAGGCGATCTTCTTCTCCAGGTCGAGCGAGCGCACGAAATACGTCTCCCCCGCGTGCATGTAAATCGCCTCCGCATGTACCTGCATATGCGCGCTGGCTTCATCGATGGTCCCGATCACCC
>JAZGDW010000224.1:0-3298 GCA_036478295.1 Candidatus Krumholzibacteriia bacterium | reverse complement strand
TCTGATTCGAGAAGCGGGGCGAAACGGCGCCGAGTTCATCGCCTTTCCCGAAGGCTTCATCCCCGCGCACCCCGTCTGGTATCACCACCATCCGGCGACGAACGCCGTCGTCAACGAGTTGTCTGTGGAACTCTTCAAAAACTCCGTGGAGATTCCGGGACCGGAGATCGCTGCGCTGTGTACGGCGGCGCGGGAGGCACAGGCGTACGTCGTGATCGGCGTTTGCGAGAAGCTGCCGAACACACTCGGCACCATGTTCAACTCGCAGGTGTGGATTGGCCCGGACGGAGAATTACTCGGTAAGCATCAGAAGTTCATACCCACCGTGGGCGAGCGCCTCGTGCACATGGGTGGGTTCGGTGACACTTTCGGCGCCTTCCAGACCGACTTCGGCCCGGCCAGCGGCTTGATCTGCGGCGAGAATTCTAACCCGCTCGCCGTGTTCGGCCTCACCGCGGAAGGTACGCGGATCCATGTGATGAGCTGGCCCAACCATTTTCCGACCAGTGGGGACCCGTTGCGTAATCGTGTGGCTATCGACTCACAGGCATTCGCGCAGATGAGCAAAGCGTACGTCGTGTCTGCGTGCGGCACCGTGGACGAGAATATGATCAAGAAGCTCAAGGTCGGTCCCGAGGGAGAGAAGTTCCTGCGTGATCCCGACTGCAGCGGCGGGAGCCTGATCGTTGCGCCCAACAGCCACATCATCGCAGGCCCGATGGGCGCGGAAGAAGGCATCCTCTACGCGGACTGCGATCTCGAAGCCGGCATCATGATGAAGCTGCGCCACGATTTTGCCGGCCACTACAATCGCGCCGATATCTTCCAACTGCACGTCAACCGCAGCCCGCCAACTCTCTATACCGTGCATGAGGCGGAGGAGTCGGGTGGGGTGGTGAGTGAAGCGCCCACCGACCCAGCGGCGGAGGAAACGAACGGGGCCGAGGCGGAGTCCCCGCGGCAGGTCGCGCAGATCTCCGCGGCGCGAAAAGGCGAGGGCAAGAACTGAAATCCGTGACTCGGCCCGGTAGGTGACTCTCCAGATGCGCCCGGTCCGATCACCCGTCATGGAGAGACTCACGAGTCTCCTGCGCGCCGCCTCGGGCCTGATCGTCGCTCTGGCGTTGATGTCCTGCGCCGGTGGTCCGCTGCAGGGTTACCCCGGGACGTCCCGGCCCGACAACGAGACGGCGCTCGTTGAAGTCGAGCGTACGACGCGAAGCCCCCTGGCCGCGAACGTACGCATCACGTCGATCGACGCGCCCCGGGGCGAGGTGATCCCCATGACCGCCCGCAGGGTCAGGCTGCTTCCGGGTGAGGTCTGTGTCGGCGCCGTTGCCTCTGTTTCTGCGCTGATTCAGCAAGCCGCCGAGCTGTGTTTCGACGCTTCGGCCGGGGCGATCTACGAAATCCGCGTCTTGGTCGCCGGGACACCGCGGGAACTTGAGGATCTCGAGCGCATCGTTCAAAGCGAGCCCTTCGCGATTACCCGTATCTGGATCGTCGATGCGGCTACTTTGGAGGTGGTCGCGACCTTCACGCCTTGACGCCGCGTGAGGCAGGCGCGGTCATCAGGGGCCGATAGGGGCCTTTGTGGTAAAGTGACCGTTCTTATCGCCACGGAAGGAAGTAACTGTATGGCCAGGCCAGGACCGCAAACCCACGCTAAACGCCAGCGCGAGCAAGCAAAGAAAGAGAAGCGCAGGGCCAAGGAAGAGAAAAAAGCCCTGCGAAAAGCAGAGAAAATGGCCAACGCCGAGCCCGAGTCGGTTTGAGCCACTATCCGCGTCGATAGCGAAAGTTCAGGCCACTATCAGCGGCACCAGGGATAAATTCGCTCGGAGGTGTTTCGAGCTACAATATCGACCGTCACCCTCACTGCTTCTTTCGAATCTACGGACATTCCGTCCATGTCTTCTTAAGCGGCTGTTGACCCTTTGGAGGAATCATGGGTAGGAAACTTTACGTAGGAAATTTACCGTATTCGGCCACCGAGAGCGATCTCTTGGAAAAGTTTTCAGCATCTGGAACCGTCGAATCGTGCAAGCTGATTACAGATCGTGATACGGGGCAAAGTAAGGGCTTCGGCTTCATCGAGATGGCCACCGACTCAGAAGCTCACGCGGCAATCGATAGCCTGAACGGCACCGATTATGACGGCCGGCCGATGAAGGTTAATGAGGCGAAGCCCCAGGAGAAGCGATCCGGCGGCGGTCGTGGTGGGTACGGCGGTGGCGGAAACCGCTGGTAAACCCTCGCCGCAATAACGGCTATCCCTTGACATCAACAATGTGCCAGGCTCAGTCTGGCAAGTTCAGCTATGCGCGCCTAAAAATCAGATCCTCCGAAAGAAACTCGCTAGGAGATCCCGCGAGCCAATCTTGAGGGGAGACGCTCATGAGATATAAGACGACGCTTACCGCGGCTGCCGTCCTGCTCGCCTCCCCTGTGTCCGGCCATCATAGTGATGCTGCGCTGGAAATGGATTCGATCGTGACGCTCGAAGGTACCGTCACCGAGTTCACGTTGCGAAACCCTCACGCTTATTTCACCGTCCGGATCGTGGACGAAAGCGGTGAGCAGGTTGAGTGGACAGTGCAGATGGCTTCGGCGATTACCGTTTCACGCATGGGATGGACGAGTGACTCACTCTCGCTTGGCGATCGGGTCACGGTAGGAGTCCATCCGGCGAAGGACGGGCGGCCGTATGGGCTATTCGACTCGATCGAGAAGTCGGACGGCGTCCCACTACGATCCTCACTCGTCACGGACTTTAGAGGGCTGGCAGACCCGGACGCAGCCGCGACCACACTGGAAGGTCGGTGGATCGTGGACCGGTCGAGCCTGGGCGCCGACTACCCCGGGGGGTTGGACCAACTCATGATTCGTGAGCTCACATTGACTGAGAAGGGCCGGGTTCTCGAAGCTGCGTACAACCAGAACTCCGAGGAGAACCCGGAGCTCGCCTGCATGACGAAGCCGACGCCCGGGGGGCTCATTTACACCGACATCTACCCAATGGAGATCGAATTCATCGAAGGTGAAGAGATCATCAAGATCCGCGTTCAGTACTTCGACCAGGAGCGGACCGTGTACATGGACGGGCGCGAGCATCCCGACGCGGACGACCGTTCTCACGAGGGTCATTCGATCGGCCGGTGGGAAGGGGACGTTCTAGTCGTGGACACGGCGAATTTCGCCGACAATCGATCGCCCTACCAGAACGGCATTCCTTCCGGTGCCCGCAAGCATGTCGTCGAGCGTTATCGGCTGGGCGAGGACGGCACCCGGATGACAC
>JAZGDW010000223.1:0-24024 GCA_036478295.1 Candidatus Krumholzibacteriia bacterium | reverse complement strand
CAACCTGTCGTCCACTCTGATGAACGACGGCGGCGTGTTTGCCGGTGGCGGAAGTGCGGATAAGTCTCCGGACTTCGACCTGATCTTCACGTTCCTGGATCTGGACGACAACAATCCGGGCGTCTGGTATAGTGCAGACGACGCCGCGACGGATTGGGCCACCGTGCTGACGGGCGCGTCCGCAGTGAACACGCGGTCGATCTACATGAACTTCAACCTGGACCCGCTATCTCCCGGGGGCGATCACAAGAACGCCGGCGAGCCGATCAGCCCGGTCCTGGATGGAGTGGACACGTGGAACGCCGGGGAACAGTATGTAGCCTACGGTGGCTGTGCGGCGATCAACGACTTCGATCTTCTGCAAGCCACGGGTCTCTCCGTTGCCGCGTATAACAATACGAGTAGCGGTCTGACCTACACCCTTACCCAGACGACGCCGAACTCGGCTGCGAGCACCGCGCGCTTCGTGCTGTCCGGGCATAGCTACAACTATATCCGTGACCTCGGAACCCCGGGGAGTTTCCCGGCGCGTGTGACGCACCTGGAGAACGTCATTCAGAACTTCCTGGGGACTCCTCTCAACCTGCCGGTGGGTTTCCCCGGTGCGCCGCAGTTCGCGAACGCCTTGAAGGCCAACTATCCGAACCCGTTCAACCCGACCACGAGGATCGAGTACTCGATCAAAGAGGCGGGTCACGTGTCGCTGAAGGTCTACAATGCGGCCGGACAGTTGGTTAGGACGCTGGTGAACGAGGTCCAGACCCCGCAGGAAGCACTCTTTGCGGCGCCATGGAACGGCAAGAACAATGCCGGTCAGACCGTGTCGTCGGGAGTGTACTTCTACAAGCTGGTGGCTACGAACTTCATACAGACGAAGAAGATGGTTCTTCTGAAGTAAGAAGTGAGTGGTCGCTGGACCAGAGATTGGGGCCGGTTTTCATGAACCGGCCCCAATTTTTTGTATTTATAACGTCCATAGGCAGTTAGCTGGCATTTTGCGGCATCTTTTTTATTGACACTCGAGCGGGCAATCCCTTATATTCTAATCGCTTCGCAGTCAGCCCCAACCACCCCCACATGCCAGGTAAGGAGTATTCTTTGCATGAAGCTTAGAGTAGCATTAGTACTAATCGTAGTGTGTCTTGCAGCCGTCGTTTTCTCCTGCCGCCGGAACCAGCCCTCATTGGTGGATGCCAACCGGGCCCCAGAGACCGAGTTGTGGTACGCGCCGCCCGATTCCACCGAGTATGAGTACCTGGTACATCTCTACTGGCGAGGAATCGACGTGGACGGCATCGCGGTGCGGTATATCTGGACGATCACCGATACGATCGTACCTGGGCAACTGGGCTGGGACCCGTCGCAGCGGATCCGCGATTTTCGAACCGGCCACATCACCAGCAGGTCTGATTCCGTTTTCTCGTTCACCGCGTTCCGAAACGTGGGTGGCGTGGGTCTAAAGAAAAACCGCCAGGCGTTTCACATTGCCGCCATCGACGACAACGGCGTGATCGACCCCACACCGGCCAGGATCGAGTTCGTGGCCACGGTCGAGAAATTGCCGGAAATGCGGTTTGCCACGACGATTACAAACGTGAACAACGGCGTGAAAACCGTTAACACCAAACCCTTTGATCCGGCTGCCATCGACACGGTTGGCATGTTCCGGCCGTTCGAGATCTCCTACCACGGGTTCACGACCAACGGCCTGATACGGGCCTACAAGTTTTTTCCGTTGACCGCCGACGTTGTTCTCGTCGGTGAGGACGTGTGGAACGAAGATCTCACCGATACCCTCCAGCGCTTCGCCAACGGCGACCCGTCGCAGGCCGCCAGCTACACCAATTCGCTCTTCGTCTTCAACCCGGACGCGTTGCCTAGCGGCCGTTTCCGCTTCGCCGCGCAGGTGAGGGACGACGCCGGAGCCGAGTCGAGGGTAGATGCCGGGACCTTCAAAGTCGGCGTGGTGCAGCTGGTAGTGAATTTCGAGCCGGACACCGAGATCTTCGAATTACTGAACACGTTCACGCCTGCCGGGAGTGCGGTGCCGGTCAATCAGCAGGTGAATTTCACCGATGGGCAGCCCGATACGGTGCCCCAGAACAGCTGGATTACGCTGTTCTACCGTGGGTGGGACCGGGGCGTGGATCCCGCCGGCCAACCCGGGCTTAGAACGGGAGGGCTCGACAGCTCGATATGCAGATACGGAATCGTCGGAGATCCGCCGCCCTTACCCGAGGACCTTTTGAACGAATGCCTGGCCTACCAGGTTCGTTTTGTTACCGTCGCTCAAATCGACGGCGGGTTTCCTGAGGGCGGTGTGGAGATCGAGTCCAACAACGGCTGGAAACCGGGCGACCCGGAGGACTCGAACGCGTTCGGGACTACCGATTCGACATCGATGAACATGGGCAGCATGCGGTACCGATTGTTCGCCCGGACGGTCGATGAATACGGCAAGCCGGACGGCACCCCCCCGGAGATCTCGCTGATGGGCAACCTGAAACCCACGCTGGACACGTACAGCATCTTGAATCATGACGGGACGGTCGTCGGCGACGGCGACACGCTCAGGTGGAACTGGTGGCGGCCGGTCAATTTCCCCGACACCCTGGACTTCTCGGAAGCCCCCAAGATATTTATCCGGAAAGAGTTTTTGTTCGTAATCTCGGCAACGGGCCACGATGATCCCAGGGAACCGAGCGGCACCGGCGTCAGGGCGTGGCTCTATGACTTCACCCGAACGGCCACAGGAGCCCAGGAGAAGTTCCTCCGGGCCGGTTTCTGGTCGGATGGCCTGGTCAACGACGCGCTGGCGGATACGTTCCGGGTGGTGTTCCGGTATGATTTCTTCGACGATCCGGATGGGTCCGTCAGTTTTAGCAATCGTCAGGATTTCTACGATCAGGAATACAATTTCACCGTTCGCGGACGGGACGGGGCGGCGGTGGATAATTTCGAACAATTCATGTTTTTGAACGGCGAGAAGAAAACCATAAATAAAATAAGCTCCGCCTCGATTTCGCGTCTGACCGGGAGCGGCAGTTTTCGTTTTTACTTCACGCTGGAACGTCAGTGACTTTCCCGAACCACCGGGGTTGAAACATGCGTAACGTGCTCATCGGTCTTCTCCTGCTCCCGAGCGTGTTGTCCGTCGGCTGCACGTCGGATGAACTGGTCGGAACGCAGCTCTCCAACCAGCCTCCGAGCGTGTGGCTGTCCAGCGCGCCCCCCGAGGGCACGGTGAGCAACTACACCCTTCACCTGTTCTGGGGTGGTTGGGATCCCGATGGGGAAATTTCCTACTATGAGTACATCATCACCAATAACGAAACCGGCGTTTTTGATCCGGCGGACACCGTGTCGACCACGGGCGACTACAAGTGGAGTCCTGTGGTTGTCAATGATTCGATATTCGGTTTCACGGCCGACGTGCCTTTGGACAGCACAGATTTTAGCAACAACGAGTTGGAGCCTGAAGAATTCAGACGGTCCCACACGTTTTTTATCCGTGCGGTGGACGAGCAGGGCCTGCGCTCCACCAAGCCGGCCTACCGCTCCTTTACGTCGAGGACGCTCTCGCCCACGGTCAGAGTGACCGTGCCGACCATTAGCGGACAGGGTCTGAACCCGGCTCAGGTGCCGCCGATAACGACTTTTCAGTGGAGAGGGAGGGATTTCATTTCCACGCTGGGGGAAACTCAGGACCCGGACTCCGTACGATGGATCGTTGTATCGAGAAAGAGAGAGGAGTTCAACGACGAGTGGGTCAAGGCGGAAAACTATATCCGAACCAACCCGGACGCTGTGGAGTGGTCCGAATGGCACTATTATCAGGCACCGGGGGATACGGGCAAGTTCTTCACGACCCCCCCGTTGGATTTCGGCCCTTACCTGTTCGCCGTGCAGGTCAAGGATGAAGCCGGCGCGGTAAGCCCGGTGTTCGACCGCACAAAAAACATGGCGAGATTCCTGGTGTCCACGCGCTCGACGGGCCCGGTCTTTACGGTCAGAAACCAGTTTTTGGGGACAATTGTCACATCCAGTCCCAATACCACGCCGACGATTCTGGACCTGCCCGCGGGGGTGGCCATGCAGTTCGAGTTTGAGGCCGACGCCTCCAGTTACGGGGGAATCGTGTCCGGCTACCGGTATGGTTGGGATATCCTGGACCTCAACGACGACGAGCAGTGGGAAATCGATTTCACGCCGTTTATCGGGGACGTAGCCAAGGCGCCGGCCCGGACTTTCTTCTTCGGTTCGCATACGTTTAACGTCGAGGTAGTCGACAACTCCGGTTTCAAATCACGGGTTGGAGTCACGATCAACGTAGTTCCCTTCACGATGACACGGGGCCTGCGTGTGATTGACGACGTTATCGAAGGCAAGACGACGTCCTTCGCCAGCTCGGGCGGCGCTTCGGCGGGGAGCGGGGAGCGGGACGCCTTTTGGGTAGAGGTGTTGGACAACGTGGTGGGCTTCGATCCCACACAGGACGTCTTCGCGGTGGGTATTGGCAATCCGACGGTGCCAATCACCCAGGTAGCCGACTACCAGAACATCATCTGGAATTCCACCGCGTCGCACAATTTCAATTCGAGCTCGGTCGTGGCTGAGATGATACGTTTCAAGGATCCGCGCCAGCCGAGTTCCGGAGGCAAATCGTCGCCCAACATTCCCGCCCTGTTTATGGCGGCGGGCGGACACCTGCTGCTGGCCGGCCAGGAAGCGTTGACGATGACGATCAACCGGCTCTCGTTCACCACGCCGCCGGCCTACCCTGTCATCTTTCGATATGAATTGACCGGTGATCAGGACGGCTCGTATACTGGCGATAATAACGATGTGGGGAAATTCGGTGTTGGAGAACGTGGATTTGCTTACGGCGAATGCTGCGTGAATGTCCTGGACATTGCTTATATTGCGAACCCGGGTTCGGTGCGCAGAGAGCCGGGTGATCCGCCGGGGACAGCCTGCCCGGTCCGCCTGATTCGGAGCCACATTGGGCGTCTCGATGGGCTTCGTACGGCGATACCGATCGATCCCGCATTCCCGCCGTTGAATCTGAGGCCGGAAGTGGCGGGTGATGCGACGAAGTTCTACCATGAGACCAAGCTCGGATTGAATTGTGATATCTATAATCCGCAGTACTTCGCCGACTTGACCGATTGCGGGGGTGAGAAAGGTGTTACGGAATACGTGCCAGCGAGAGGCTGTTTCCAGCCTATATACGGTCTGGGTTGTCTGGATCAATCATCGGTCGTTTTTGGCGCCACCGTCGCGTTTTGGACGACCCAGTTCGCGGGCCGCGTACCGGACGTGGGAGGAGTGGCCGCGAGAAGCGCGGTATGGGGTTTCCAGCCGGTAATGATGAACCCTGACGAAGTCAAGGCGGCGCTCGCTGTTATTCTTCACGACGAGTGGCAACTGCAGCGTAAGTCTCCGTAAGGTGATAGGAGGGGTAAAGTAAGTGTTGAAGAAATGCCTGACGGCGGTAGCATTGCTGTACATGCTCCTGGCCACTGCTACCCTGCCCACCGGGGTTGATGCGCAGGTGGATCCGGATACGCTGACGCTGCGGGCGATGGACACCATATACGTGGTGCCACGCATGGGCGCCGACCGTGCCCGGTTTATGAATTTTATTTTCTGGAGGGCGGCGGCCGACAGCCAGAGTGCTCTGGTGCACCAGCCGGATACCCTCGGGTGGAACGCTTCGACGTCTGCGCTGCCGCAGGACACATTGTCCGTGCCCACGGCAACCGGGTCTTATACCGGTGATATAGACCGTACGATCCGGTTCTTCGCCAAGGCCACCGGTCTGGTGGGCGGTGGCAAGGAGGTCTTGGTACGATACACGATTATCGGCGAAGAGAACTTTTTCAACGAGGTAAACCTCGGTGACACGCTTTATTCCCCCGGTGATTCCACTTTCCTCGGTGATCCCGTTCCCTTGATCTTTCGAAACACCCTCCCGCCCTTCGATACCCTCAGAACCGGGGTCAACGTTCATTTTTCAGCGGGGCTTATTGACAGCAACGGTGTTTTCATCCTTGGCCTCGAAGATTTCGAGGGGTTCCACGTGTGGAGGGACACCTCCGCCACCGGTATCGACCTGGCCATCTTGGGCGAGATGTCGAAAGAGGAGGCGTTCCTAGACGTCGCGTTCGATTCGGTCTATTTCAACGGCGTCATCCCTGCACTCCGCAGCACGGGCCGGTTCGTTCTTCCCGTGCCGCTACCAGGATTCGGGGACGAGATCGACATCCGCAACGTCCATCCCAACGGGAGGCTCGGGCCCGACGAATTCGTCTGGTTCGATCTCAACGCGTTCAACGGCTTTACCTATCGTTATACAGTAACTTCGTTCGACCGGGGTTACGACGTTCGCACGTCCTCACAGGGCCTGGTCAAGTTCGATCACTGTCAACCAACGCAGGGGCAGCCCTACGCGTGCCCATCGGAACTGGTCAGTGTCGCGACCAGGTTGAACCCGCAGAACAATCTTAAACAGATATACGCGGTGCCGAATCCGTACCGGTCGGGGTCTTCGGCTTTCAGCACACCAAACTATCATAATTTTCCGGATAACAAGATGAGGTTCGTCAATGTCCCCGCAAACTGTAAGCTGAGGATCTACACGCCTGCCGGCGATCTGGTTTGGGAATTCGACAACGTCGACGGGACAGGAAATATCCCCTGGAACACAACGAATTTGGCCGGGCGACCGGTGTCGTCGGGTATCTATATTTATCGCGTCGAAATCCCGGGTGGTGAGGGTGTGTTTGGAAGGATCATCGTCATCCGCTAGATGAAGAGTGACGCCGTAACTGGCCGCCGCGAACGCGTTTCGCAAACGGTACTCGAAGTTCGCCCCGCCCTCGGGTTCCCCACACTATTGCGTTTTGCAACGGCCCCGACACATATTTGGGATGTGAGTGTGAGAACAATGCGAAACAGGACAAAACAAATTGTGCTTCTATGCTGCTTGTGTGTCCTGCTGGCGTCGTGTGCTTCCGACGAGTTGGCCGGACCTGGGATGGAGAATCAACGTCCCAAGGTATGGCTGTCCAGCGCGCCACCGGAGGGTACAGTCAGCAATTACACGCTCCATCTCTTCTGGGGTGGCTGGGACCCGGATGGTGAGATCGGATACTACGAATACATCATTACCAACAACACGACGGGCGTGTTCGATCCCGCCGATACGACTTCCACACCCGGTGACTACAAGTGGACGGCGGTCGTCGGCAACGACTCCATTTTCACCTTCACGGCGGATCTGGTAGCGGACAGCACCGACTTCGGCGACAACGAACTCGAACCGGAAGAATTCCGGCGTTCGCACACGTTCTTCATTCGGGCGGTGGACGAGCAGGGTCTTCGATCAGCCAAGCCCGCCTACCGCTCGTTCACTTCGAGAACCCTGTCCCCTGTCGTGAATGTCCGGGTACCGCGCCGCACACTATTGAACCCCGCACAGGTGCCGCCGATCACGACCTTCCAGTGGTCGGCGAGGGATTTTGTCAGCAACAGGGATCAGATCCAGGACCCGGATTCGGTACGCTGGATTGTTGTGCCAACGAGCAAGTTCAATGATGACTGGGAGGCCACGACGGAATACATCCGCACCAGTCCCTCCGCCCCGGAATGGTCCGACTGGCTCTACTACCAGTTGCCCGGCGATTCCGGAAAATCCTGGACGACACGCCCCCTCGATTTCGGCCAGTACCTGTTCGCGATCCAGGCGAAGGACGAAGCGGGAGCGGTGACTCCGGTGTTCGACCTGGACTTGAACCTGCGGAGGTTTCTCGTATCGACGCGGTCCACCGGGCCGGTTTTTACGGTGAGAAACGATTTCCTGGGTACGGTTGTGACCTCGAGCCCCAGAACGCCGCTCAGCATTCTGGACCTGCCTGCTGGCCTGCCGATGCAGTTCGAGTGGGAAGCCGACGCATCGAGTTACGGCGGTACCGTATCCGGTTACCGCTATGGTTGGGATATCTTCGACCTGAACGACGACAGCCAGTGGGAAATCGATTTCACGCCTTTCATTGGAACGCTGGCCAAGTCGCCGATCCGCAAGTTCTTTTTCGGTACGCACACGTTTCACGTAGAAGTGATCGATAATTCCGGTTTCAAGTCGCGCGTGGGCGTGACCGTGAATATAGTTCCCTTTACCATGCAGCGCAATTTGCTCTTGATCGATGATTGGCGTAACGGCGAGACTCTGAACTTCGCGTCGACAAGCGGGGCGGTCCCCAGCGACGCCGAGACGGACGTTTTCTGGCTCAAGATGCTCGAAGGGGTGGAGGGTTTCAACCCCGCCGTGGACGTCTTCGAGTTGGGGCCGGGCGTGCCAACCGTTCCCATACAGGTGGTCGCAGATTACCAGAATGTCATCTGGAACGCCGTCGCCTCGCACGGTAGCGCGTCGTCGTCGATCGTGGCGGAGATGATAGAGTTCAACGATCCGGATGAGCCCAACTCCGGTGGGAAAACGACGCCGAACCTGCCGGCGTTATTCCTGGAGGCTGGGGGTCATTTGTTGCTCTGCGGAGAGCAGCTCACGACCATGGTGATCAACAGTTTCTCCTTCTCCCTGGCGCCTCCCGCGTTCCCGATCATTTTCCGCTACGAACTCGAGGGAGACCAGGACGGCACCTACCAGGACTCCGAGATCGGAGTGAAGGGTGTGGGCGACAGGTCCTTTGCCTACAACCATTGCTGCTTGAACGTCCTCGATATCGCATTTATTCCGAATATTTCGCAGGTGCGCCGGCCGCCGAGGCAGCGTGTGCCGCCGGGTCGGGGATGTCCGGTCAACCTCATTCGCGACCACGACATCGGAAACTCGCGGACCGACGGACTTCGCGCAGCAGTACCCGTCGACTTGACCACGGGACCGGGATTTCCAAGGCTGGATCTGCGCAGCGAGGTAGCGGGTGACCCGACGCGCTTCTACCACGAGAGCAAGACCGGTTTGAACTGTGATATCTACAACCCAACGTATTTCAACGAGTTAACGGCATGCGGGACATTAACGGAAGTCATACCGCCGCGATCCTGCTTCGAGCCTATCTACGCGCTGGAGTGTGTGAATACCTCGTCCGTCATCTTTGGGGCCCCCATCGGTTTCTGGACGAGCCGGTTCGCGGACCGAGTGCCGGATGTCGGTGGCCTCGCGGCGCGTTCGGTAATCTGGGGGTTTCAACCGGTGTACTTCGACCCCGACCAGGTGAAGCAGGCGATAGAGATTATCGTGCATGACGAGTGGCAGATACCGCGGGTTACGGTTCCGTAGTTGCCGCCCGGTGGCAGGAATGTTTACATTAGTAGTCTGAGCGCACGATAGTAGTGTGAGCTACACGGTCGCCCCACCCGACGTTGCGCGTGTACCCACAACAGGTTCCCCACGCCGTGACCTGACAAGGGGGGTTGGGTTATGAGGCGTTTGCTTCTCGTTCCGGCGTGCATAGCGGCGGCGGCCTGCGCCGCATGTACCACGGACACGTTCCTCTCCACCGTTCCCGGCAACCAGCCGCCACGAGTGTGGCTGGGCGGCGCACCGCCCGAGGGTTCGGTGAGCGACTACCGGATCCACCTCGCCTGGGGTGGCAGCGATGCCGACGGCGTCATCGCGTACTTCGAGTACATCATCACCGACAACGATACCAGCGCGTTCGATCCCGCGGATACCACGTCCACGCCGGGAGACTACAAATGGCACCGGATCGACCGGATGGATTCGGTGTTCAATTTTACGGCCGACCTTGCGGCGGACAGCAGCGACTTCGCTGACAACCGCCACGAGCCTGAGGAATTCAGACGCTCGCATACCTTCCTTGTTCGGGCAGTGGACGATCGGGGTGCGCGGTCGGTGAAGCCCGCCTACCGGTCGTTTACGGCGCGCAACTTTTCGCCGGTTGTCAGAATTGTGATCCCGACATGGACCGGCCTGCAACCGGCCGTTGTGAGTTCGATCACGAGGTTCGAGGCGTCCGGCTGGGCATTCGTCGGCCAAATCGGGCAACACGGCGAGACGCAGGATCCCGTCTCCATCAGATGGATTCTGGTCCCCACGGACAGGTTTTCGGGTGACTGGGGGGGGGCGGAGGCGTACATTCGCTCGTCCCCGGGGGCCCCCGAGTGGACCGATTGGCTGGATTATCAGCCCGGGACATCCCAGACCTATGACCCGCCGCTGACCGTGCCCGGGGCCTACGTTCTCGCCGTGCAGGTCAAGGATGAGGCCGGCGCGGTGAATCCGGTTTTTTCCGTGAATAATAACATGCGTAGACTCATCGTCTCCGCGAGCCACACGGGCCCCATCCTCATTGCCCGCAATCGCTATATGGGCAGCATTGTCACCTCCACGACGGGGACTTCACCGGTATTCCTCGACATTCCCGGCGGGCTGGCGATGTCGTTTCAATGGACCGCCGACGCGTCGTCGTACGGCGGGATCGTGGCCGGCTACCGTTACGGTTGGGACATCCTCGACCTGAACCGGGACGAGGAATGGGACGTGCCGTTCACGCCGTTTGTCGGTCGCATCGCGCAGTCCCCACCGCGAGCCTTTTTCTTCGGAATTCACACGTTCTATCTCGAGGTGATCGACAACTCGGGGTTCAAATCAAGGATCATCGTGCGGCTCAACGTTGTACCGTTCACGATGCAGCGGATGCTCCTCGTGGTGGATGACTGGGTGGAGGGGGATCTCGCAGGATTCGTGCCGATGCGCGGCGCGCTGCCAAGCGACGCGGAACACGACGCGTTTTGGCTGGACATGGTCTCCGGAGTCAACGGCTTTGACCCGGTGCAGGATGTTTTCGACGTTGGTGCGAACGGAGGGCTTGGCCTGCTGCACCAACTGGTGAACTATCAAAACGTGATCTGGAGTGCGGCCGGATCGCCGGACGGTCGCTCGGCGTCTGTCCTGAGCGAGTTCATCCGCTTTCGAGACCCGAACCTGTACGTCACGGGCGGCGCGGTGCCGGCGAATATCGTGGCGATGTTCATGGCGGTGGGAGGCCACGTACTCCTAGCCGGGCAACACGTGATGACACTGGCCATTAATGCAAACCGCTTCCCGTTCCACCCGCCCCTATATCCCATCATATTCCGGTACGAACTGGCCGGAGACCAGGACGGGATCTACCCGGACCTGGGTGTTCGCGGCGTCGGCGACGACTCGTTCGCGTACAGTGAGTGTTGTCTGAACGTCCTGGATATCGCCTACCTGCAGAACCCCGGCCAGATCCGGAGCCTGAGGAATGTGGGCCCGTGGGGTTGCCCCGTCGATCACCTGCGCGATCATGTCGGGCAAACCGACGGCATGCGGGCGGCGATACCCGCTGACGTGACGACGGGAGGTGGGTTTCCGCCCCTCGCGCTCCGTCCGGAGGTGGCCGGCGATCCTACGAAGTTCTACCACGAGTCCAGCCTGGGACTGAACTGCGATATCTACAACCCGCTCTATTTCTCCTCACCGACGGGCTGCTTCGTGCAGGCGGAACTCGTTCCACCCCGCCAGTGCTACGAGCCCATCTACAGGAACGAGTGCCTCAACCCGTCGTCCGTCATCTTTGGCGCGCCGGTCGCCTTCTGGACCGGCCAGTTCGCCGACCGCGTCCCCGACGTCGGCGGGGTGGCCGCGAGAAGCGCCGTATGGGGTTTTCACCCGGTGTACTTCAATCCGGCCGAGGTCAAGCAGGCCATCGAAATAATCCTCTTCGACGAGTGGAAACTACCTCGAAAATAGCCTCCTGACGCCCTCTGCGATTGATTTGACAGCCAGGCGATTCTTCTGATATCGTACGGCCTGTTGGGCTAAATACACCATCCTGAAGTGGTTCCGCAGAGCAAAGGACTTTCAAATGACAGAGTATATGAATCTCATCGGAGGGAAGTGGGTAAAGTCGCAGAGCGGACGGACCTTCCCCAACCATAACCCGGCCAACCAGGAACTGGTTGGGACCTTCCAGCTATCATCAAAGAAGGACACCGATGCGGCCGTCGAGGCAGCCGCCGAAGCGTACAAGTCCTGGCGCCTGGTACCGGCGCCGAAGCGCGCCGAGTTCCTCTATCGGATTGGCGACATCATGAAAGACCAAAAAGAAGAACTGGCGCGCATCGAGACACAGGAGATGGGCAAAATCCTGGATGAGACGCGTGGTGACGTTCAGGAAGGCATCGATACGGCCTACCTGTCCGCCGGCGAGGGGAGGCGGCTGTACGGAGACACCACGCCGGTCGAGTTACCCAACAAGGTCGGCTGGTCCGAGCGGCATCCGTTGGGCGTGTGCGCGCTGATCACGCCGTGGAATTTTCCCATGGCGATTCCGACCTGGAAGTTATTCCCCGCGCTGGTGTGCGGCAACACGGTGGTGTTGAAGCCCGCGAGCGATACGCCGCTGTCCGTTATCAAGCTCGCCGAAATCTGCCAGGAGGTAGGTATCCCCGACGGCGTCGTGAACGTCGTGACCGGGAGCGGCGGTGAAATCGGTGACGGCCTGATCAGTCACCCCAAAGTACGCGTGGTGTCGTTTACCGGCTCGTCCGAAGTGGGTCGCGGAATCGCGGCGTCGTGCGGCCAGACACTGAAGCGCGTGTCGCTGGAACTCGGTGGCAAGAACGCGCAGATCGTCATGGACGATGCGGACCTCGACCTGGCGATAGAGGGCGTACTGTGGGGCGCGTTCGGGACGACCGGCCAGCGGTGTACGGCAACCAGCCGGCTGATTCTGCACAAACCGATCAAGGAGCGATTCACGGAAATGTTGTTACCGAAGGTCAAGGCACTGCGGCTGGGCGACGGCCTCGATGAGGCCAACCACGTCGGACCTTTGGTCAGTGAAAGACAACGGGAGAGCGTGCATGGGTACGTGGAGATCGGCAAGCAGGAAGGGGCGGAAATGCTGTGCGGCGGCGAAGCGTACGCGGAGGGTGCCGCGGCAAACGGCTGGTTCTACAAGCCGACGGTTTTCACCAACGTCAAGAGGGACATGCGGATCGCCCAGGAGGAGATTTTTGGCCCGGTGCTCTCCATCCTGGAAGCACGTGATTTCGACGATGCGATCGACATACTCAACGATTCCGCCTACGGTTTGTCCAGCTCCATCTACACGCAGGATGTGAACAAGGCGTTCCGGGCCATTCGAGACATAGAGGCGGGTATCACCTACGTGAACGGGCCGACCATCGGCGCCGAGGTGCAGCTGCCCTTCGGTGGGGTGAAGGACACGGGGAACGGCCACCGTGAGGCCAGCCACACGGTGCTTGACATATTTACGGAGTGGAAATCCGTCTACGTTGATTACAGCGGCAAGCTCCAGCGCGCGCAGATCGACGCCTGATGGGCCGGACGCGTCCGGCTCGAGGCGAGGATGGCGACGATGCCGGCGCGTGTGTAGAACGCCGTGCGAGCACACGACCCTAAGAAAGTGAGTAGTTAATGTCACAGAAGCATGTTTACTACTTCGGCGGCGGCAATGCGGATGGTAGCGCGCAAATGCGCAACGAACTCGGCGGCAAGGGCGCGAACCTCGCCGAAATGACCAACCTCGGTATCCCGGTGCCGCCGGGATTCACCATCTCCACGGGGGTTTGCACCCATTTCATGGAGTCGGGCGGCGAGTATCCGGATGGCGTCCACGCAGAGTTGGCGGATAAGCTCCAGAGACTCGAGCAAGAAATGGGCAGCGGTTTCGGCGACGCGGCCAACCCACTACTGGTTTCCGTGCGTTCCGGCTCGCGGGTCTCCATGCCGGGCATGATGGATACCGTTTTGAATCTCGGATTGAACGACCGAACGGTGGAAGGATTGATCCAGCGTACTGGCAACCCGCGGTTCGCCTACGACAGCTATCGGCGGTTCATAGACATGTACGGTAATGTTGTGCTGGGTGTCGCACATCACTTGTTCGAGGAAATACTGGCGCGGCGAAAAAAAGCAGCCGGGGTCCAGGTCGATAACGAGCTGAGCGTGGACGACCTCAAGCAACTCATCGGTGAGTACACGGCGCTGGTTGAGCGCGAGCAGGGAAAGCCATTTCCCCAAGATCCCGAAAGCCAGCTGCGGGGTGCGATCGACGCCGTGTTTCACTCGTGGAACGGCAATCGTGCCGTGGTCTATCGCCGCATTCATGGCATTCCCAACGATTGGGGAACGGCGGTGAACGTGCAAGCAATGGTGTTCGGCAACATGGGGGACGACTGCGCAACCGGTGTGGCGTTTACCCGGGATCCCGGGAGCGGGGAGGCGAAGTTTTTCGGGGAGTACCTCATCAACGCACAGGGCGAAGACGTCGTCGCGGGTATCCGCACGCCGCTGCCGATTAGTGCCGACGCCGAGTCCGGCGCTGATCAGAGCCTCGAATCCGTCATGCCCGGCCTGTACGGCGAGTTGGTCGCTATATTTCAGAAGCTGGAGAAACACTACAAAGATATGCAGGACATCGAGTTTACGATCCAGAAGGGAAAGCTGTGGTTGCTGCAGACCCGGAACGGCAAGCGGACCGGACGGGCGGCCGTCCGCATCGCGGTCGACATGGTGCGCGAGGGACTCATTGATAAACGCCAGGCGATCTCGCGGGTCGAGCCCGAGCAGCTCGAGCAACTACTGCACCGCGCCATCGACCCGGGCGCCGAGGCCAAACCGTTCGCGAAGGGCCTGCCGGCATCGCCAGGAGCGGCCAGCGGCCTGGTGGCGTTCTCGGTGGAGGAGGTGCTCGAGCGGGTACGCGGTGGGGAAAAGGTGATCCTCGTTCGCCTGGAAACTTCGCCGGAGGACGTGGAAGGCATGAAGGCCGCCGACGCGATCCTGACCGCCCGCGGGGGAATGACATCGCACGCCGCCGTGGTTGCCCGTGGCATGGGCAAGTGCTGTGTCGCTGGATGCTCGGCCCTGCAGGTGGACTACAAGAAGAAACTCTTTCGGGTAGGCGATCAGACGTTCAACGCCGGTGACCCCATTACCGTGGACGGCAGTACCGGAAACGTCTTCGCGGGAACCCTGCCGACGGTTGACCCAGTCCTGGATGATTGCTACCACGAGTTCATGAAATGGGCGGACGACCACCGCAAGCTGCGGGTCAGGGCGAACGCGGATACACCGGAGGATGCCAGAAAGGCTGTCGAGTTCGGCGCCGAGGGCATCGGTCTCGCGAGAACCGAACACATGTTCTTCAAAGAAGACCGGATTCCGGTGGTACGCGAGATGATCATGGCGTCGAATCGTGAGGAACGTATGGAGGCGCTGCGCAAGATCCGGCCCATGCAGGCCGAGGATTTTCTCGGTGTATTCCGTGAGATGCAGGGCCGGCCCGTGACCATTCGACTGCTGGATCCACCGCTGCACGAGTTTCTTCCGCACGAGGAAAAGGACATCGAGAACACCGCCCGGTTGATCGGCCGCTCGCCAGACGAGATTCGCTCGGCGATCGCGAGGCTGCACGAGTTCAACCCCATGCTCGGCCATCGGGGTTGCCGTCTGGGTATCACCTATCCGGAGATTTATGAGACACAAACCGAGGCCATCATCGAGGCGGCGATTTCGGCCAAGAAGGAGGGGATCGAGGTCAACCCCGAGATCATGATTCCCCTGGTCGGGATCAAGGAGGAATTGAAGCAGTTACGTGAACTGGTCCTGCGCGTCGCGTCGGAGGTGATTGAAAGAGAGGGAGTAGAGGTGGCCTTTCTTGTGGGTACGATGATCGAGGTGCCCAGGGCGGCCCTGGTGGCGGATCAGATCGGCGAGGTGGCGGATTTCTTCAGTTTCGGCACCAACGACCTGACCCAGATGACCTACGGTTTCAGCCGCGATGACTCCGTCAAGTTTCTGGAGGATTACGTTTCGAAGGGTGTTCTCCCCGGGGATCCCTTTGCGACACTGGACCGTGACGGTGTCGGCGAGTTGGTGAGGCGCGCCGTGGAAGCGGGACGCAGGGCCAATCCGAAGCTCAAGCTGGGTATCTGCGGAGAACACGGGGGCGATCCGTCATCGATCGAGTTTTGCCATGAGGTGGGACTCGATTACGTGAGCTGCTCGCCCTTCCGGGTGCCCGTGGCGCGGTTAGCGGCCGCTCAGGCGGCGCTGGGACAGGATCGCCGGGAGGTCCGGCAGAATGGTGGGGTCGAGTCCGATGTTTTCGACCAGAGCGCTCGATAATCTCAATTCGCGGGGCAGGTCCTTCACGGCCTACCTGCTGTACGTGAAGGAGTGTCTCGGCGAGGGACTGGAGAACATCCAGTCGCGCCGCTCGCTCGCCTTGTCCATAGTCCGTTACTCCACGTTCGGCCAGGCCACAATCCTCGTCGCCCTGGCCTTTCTGTACGGTACCAGTGACCTGCAGCGGTACACAGACGTTGTGGCATATTCGCTGGCCGGCCTGGTGCTGCTGGTGGCGGGTCTCGCGCTCCATGTGGGCCTGCTGCATGGCAAGACGGGGGAGCTGACGGCCACACTGGGTCTCGCCAACAGATTGACCATTGCGCGCCTGCTGGTTGTTATTCCCCTGGTCGCCCTGATACTTCATGATCGGCTCGTTGCCGCGCTCATCGTCTACGTCCTGTGTTCGGTAACGGACGTACTCGACGGCATCGTCGCACGCCGCAACGGCGAGCGAACCGAATTCGGTGCGGTGATGGATCCGGTGGCCGATATCGTCTTGACGGCCGGCGTCTTCGCGGCGCTGTTCGCCAGGGACATGGTGCCGGGCTGGGTATTTGCAATTCTCATGGTGCGTTACGTGAGCCTGTTTGCGGGTTGGTTGGTTCTTTTCTTTGCCGTTGGCCCCATCAAGTTCCAGCCGACAACGATCGGCAAAATTGCTGGTGTGCTACAAGCGGTGGGCGCTATAATCATCATCGCCCTGGCGTCCTCGGGCCTGGAATGGCACGATGATATGGGCCGTATTTTGTTTCCGTTTCTTGGAATGGTTTTTGGCTCGGTGATTGTGTCGCAAGCGCTGCTTGGCGCTCGGCACATAAGGAGAGGGATCCTGGATGCAGGATTTGATGGGTAATCTGTCGATCTTCGAACCGATCAGCGTCCTGCAGATGCTCAACCTGGCGCAGGCCTCCGGTGAGCTCAAGCTAACTGCAGAGGATAACGGTGCGAGCATCTACTTCGAGCGGGGCAGCGTGACCTTCGCGGCCGTTAGGAACCGTCCCATAAAGCTGGGTGAGATCCTCCTCAGGGAAAAGCGGATTACACAAAAGACTCTGGACAGGATGTTGAAGAAGAAGCGGGAGGGGATGAAACTCGGTGTGCAGCTGTTGGAAGAGGGTATCATCAAAGAATCCGAACTCAAGGGTGCCATCGAAGAGCAGATAAAGGAAGTTATCTACGAGGTGATCCGCTGGCGTCTGGGGACGTTCGTTTTTGAAGGCGGCAAGCGACCCAAGGCGCAGGATATCCTGATCGACATTCCTCTCGACCGTCTCATGCTCGAAGGGCTGAAGCGAATGGACGAGGAGAAGGAACAGATTTGACACCCAAATGCTGTCTGGCCCTTCTGTTGTTGATCACCATCCCCACGCTGTCAATCGGAACTACTGCCCAAGACCTTCGATCGAGATTCCACATCGACGGCGACCCCTCGGAGTTTACCGGCGATGAGTGGATAGTCGACCCGTTTACCGCTTTCCCCGAACGGGCGGGGGACTCGCGATGGGGAAGCGACAACGACATTTCCGCGATCGCCCTTTCCTGGGATAACTTCAACCTGTATATAGCCGTATCCGCCGTCGCGGTTGCGGGTGACGTGGTGTTGTTCCTGGACACGAGCTGCGACGGCCTAAGCCACCTGAGCGACGCAGCCACCTTTCGCCGCAATATTCAGTTCCAGATGACGGCGAACTTTCTGCTGCAGGCGAGCCGCGGCGGGCCGGACCCGGAAGCAGGGTTCGTCGATTGCAGCAGCGCCCTCAAGCGACTCGACAGCGGCCGGTTTGCCGCCGTGTTTTTTCAGGACGCCGCTGACGGCGGCGCACTGGAGGTTGCGATACCGTGGGAGGTTCTGGGTCGCTATGTTCGCACCGGCGGCGGGCTCGCACTGCCGGCGGCGGGCCAGACCCTGAGCGTGCTGGCGGCGGTGACAGCCGGCTTGGGTAGCGGCGCCGGTGACGCGGTGCCCGACCCGTCGGTGCTGCTGGAGAACGACTCTACCAAAGTCGCCGTTCTGAACAACCATGTCATTATTCCGCTGGATAGTGACGACGACGGCATCCTCGATGTCGGCGTTTCGCCCCGCAGCGTGGTCACGGTCGCCACCGCCGCCGGCCAGCAGCGGCAGGTGCTCCCGCTGCGGGTCGAACTGGAGAAAAAAATCATCTCACCCGAAGAGGGCAAGCCACTTCGCTTTCGACCTTTCCTCAGTCCGCCGGATTACACGGCACCGGTCTACGTGACTGCGCGCGTTTTTTCGGCCGGCGGACACCTCGTACGCAACCTGTTTCTGCGGGAGCCGCGGAATCTGTCGGCCGGCGGGGCGCCGTGGGATGAGTGGGACGGCAGAGACGATCGTGGCGCCATCGTCCCCGGCGGCGTCTACATACTCGCCGTATCGGGCGGACCCGTGGGGAGTGGAGCGGGGAGCACGGTGAAGGCGTCCTTTGCAGTCGTACGCTGACGGTGGAGTCAAGTTGACGACCCGCTACCGAGCAGTGGTTTTTCTCAGCGTCGGACTGGCACTCTTGCTCCTCTCGGTCCGACCGTCGCTGGCTTACTTCGAGCGCTTCTTCATTTCGACACGTACGTTTTCGCTGGGTGGGGCATTCGTCGCGCTTGCCGACGACCCCTCGGCGGCGGTCTTGAACCCGGCCGGCTTGACGCAGCTGTCCTCTGCCGGGTTTCTGGCGTCGTACGTTCGCCCCTACGACGTGTCGGACCTCGAGGAGCATTACATCGCGGCGGCGGTACCTACCAGTATCGGCGCGTTCGGCGTCTCGTGGCACCGCTTCGGCCTGAGGGACGTGACCTCTGAGGATCTGATTACCCTTGCCTACGGCCGTGATTACATCCGTACCTCGCAAGACGCTTCGCTCTCGTTCGGAGGCAGCGTCGATATCGCACGGGTCGACATTCGTGATACCTATAACGCTTCGAAGACCGTTGTCAGCGGATCCGCGGGTGTTCTCCTGCAGCCTTTTCCAATCATTGGTCTGGGTTATTCGGTTCGCAACATCGGACAGCCGTCATTTGATTTCGTTGCGGGCGGCGGCAAGACGACTTTGAAGACCACCCAATCCGTGGGTCTGGCGTATCACTGGCGCCGGCGCTTCAGTCTTTTCTTGCAGACTGACAAGGGCCAGGACGGAAAGTGGCGGAACGCCCTCGGTCTGGAATACGTGACCGGCCGCGAACTGATGCTGCGGGCGGGCCTGAGCGACGGCGATGTCGCCGGCGGCGTCGGGCTGAAAGTATCCGGCTTGACGGTGGATCTCGGTATGTCATCGCACGACATGCTCGGCGTAAGCTATCTCGTGTCCGTCGGGTTCGCCCTGCCGACGGCAACCCCGGAGGACGAGGAATGGTGAGGCCGACGTGCACGGTTGCGCTTGCCCTCGTCGTGGCCTGGACGGGAACCCCCTCCGCCGTGGAATGGCCGCCGTTCGATCCGGTAACCGTGGGCGCTCGTTTCGAGTATTTTGTCCAGGTGGACAGGGAGGCGGTCCCCTTCCCGTGGAATGCTTCGAGCCGCTCAGCCCAGGACCGCACCCGGCTGATGCTCGATCTCACCGCGCTGGGGACGGAATACGGGAGTCTCTACGTCAAGGGAGCTGCGTTGCGAGACGGGAGCGGTGAGAGAGACATGGAGGCGCGTTTCCGTTTCGAACAGGGCGATTACCTGTGGGCACAGCAGCTCGACAAGCTGGACTACTCGCTTCGGCTCTTCGCGAACGAGCGTCGCTTCTTCGTCAGTGATATGATCGCACCGCTGCTCGATGATGATTCCGGGCGCCAGCGGCGTGAAAGCCGGGGGGCGAGGCTCGACGGGCGCCTGGGAGACCGGGTGGATGTCTCCGCGCTGTACTCTCGCCTGGGGGACGATTTCGACGACGCACGTGCCGTCACGTATCTCCGCGGGGCGTACGCCATGCCGTGGGCGGTGCTGTCGACGTCGTATCTCTTCGACGATCCCGGCGCATTCGGAGTCCGTAATCAGGCGCTATTCAAGACCGAGCTCTCCGCCGCCTACAGGCGCGCGTACGCCGTGGTTTCGTACGAGCAGTCCGCATTCAAAGACGGCAACCTGTTCTTTCCCGGCGGCAACTTCCATTTCGACCGGTTCGACGGAGACAACTTCAGTGCGATCCTGCCCGAGGGCTCGGCGCTGGTTGCCGAAGCGCGAGTCAGGGCCATCCCGCTGCGGCAGTTGGGTGCGGCGCGACTGGTGTATCGCTACACGGCGGTCGGCGACCGGTTTATGAACGACCTCGGTCGGGTGGAGGGCACCGGGGTGGGCCACATGGCCGCTGTCTATTTTCGTGCAAGGACGGTCAGCCTGGACGCGAGACTCCGTTACCAGGGCAGCGTACGCTCCCGGCTGGAAAACGAGGAGCGCGACACGTGGGACGCCGCCCTGTGGGGCATGTTCCAGGGAGGCGTCGAGTTTTTTCTGCGGAGCGGCGTGAGCCGCGTGGACGATCAGTTCGCTTTCGACAGCAAGAGCAATTTCATTCATTTTGCCCTTCACCATCAGATGAAACGGATGCAGAGCGGGGCGCACATCATGTGGAAGGACCTGGACACGGTTTTCTCAGAGAGACGTTTCGCATGGGACGGAAAGCTGGCTATGTCACCCGATTGGGGACTGCACTGGCGCTTCGCGGTCGCCCGGGGCACGAATGTCCGCAAAGCGGTTTTCTCGCGCCTCGAGTACCGCCCCAATGACCGTGTCTATGCCACGTTCGGTTATGGCCAGGATTTTCTGGGCGACGCTCCCTACCTGCTGGAAGACGAGGACCTCGACCTCGGCAACCCTGCGTCGGCCGTGTACACCATCTCGGTAAGGGGAGACTTTTGACACGGAAAACATCCTGCATGGGCTGCCTTGCACTGCTGGTTGTGCTCCAGGCTCCGGGTTCGTATACCGAGGCGGCCGTGCGCGTCGAGGAAGACGAAGCGGTGTTCACCGTCGTCGCGCCGGGGGCGCAGAGAGTTTTTCTGGTCGGAGATTTCAACAACTGGAACCCCACTCTGGAGAAAATGGACAGGATCGGTGACACGTTCGAAGTGCGGCTCTTCATGCTGCCCGGATCGTATCACTACAAGTACGTGGTGGACGGCACGTGGATGGCCGATCCCGATAACCCGGCTACGAATGCGGGGCAGGGTTCGCCCCTCATCCTCGAGGAAAGGGCGGGCACGCTGACCCTGGGCGATGCATCTGCCACGGAAGAATCCGCGAAACATGCGATCAAGCCAGCGGTGCGGTACCGGGGGGCGTTTACCGTGGACGACGACAACCAGGCGTTCGATTTCTACTTTACCTATGAGGATGACAGGGTTCGATCGTCGGTCGATTTCAAGACTATCGGCGAGTCATGGGATGTTTCACCGGCGGAAACCGAGATCAATCTCGACCGCGGCTTTGTGGAACTGAGGCTCGATAACTCGAAGTTCGTCGGGTTCGACAACGATACGATCTGGACCTCACATGATCCGTACGGGCTGGTCGGGAACGTCGGCATCTACGACTACAATGCCGGTTACGAGCGCAAAGGCTTTGCGTGGGAATCGAGGCTGTTGCTCAAAACCGATTTCAGGTTTTTCTATGCGGACAAGATCGAGCGCGAACCGTTCGCGCCACCCGCCGTGATGGCGGGCGACTTCGGGAGTTTTTCGACGTCGCCGGCGGGCGATACCACCGTATACCGATTCAGCGACAGCTTTGCGGACGAAGACGCCTGGGGCATGGAATTCTTCACCGACATGGGCAGCCTGAAGCTCGGGTGGGTGTCGCGATCGAACCGTGGATTTCATCCCGGACTGCTGGTGGAAGCCAGAAAGAACGCCGGGGCCTTCGATGTGGCGGCGTACAACACGCGCGAGTACTGGGATGCCGACGTCGTGTGGTTACGATGGCAGTTTGCCCGGCGACTCGTGGCCTCGGTGGCGTGGGGAGCGTCCGACGCGCACGTGCGCAAGGTCACCCGTTCCCTGTCCACGGTGTCGACCCTGGGCGACGTTCGCATCGGAGCGCGGAGTGAGCCGTTCGACGCAGACATTCCGCTCTTGTCGAGCAAGAGGTGGAATGCCTCTCTCGACTACCGGAAGGGTGATCTGCGGGCGACGGTGGATTATCTCTATAACCGGTTCGAGTTCGATCCTTTCCTTAATCCAGCCGCCGATGCGGACATCAACCTGGCGACCATGCATGGCTCCTATACGGCAGGCCGGTGGAACATCCGCGGCGTGCTCGCGTACACCGACCAGGACTACGGCAGCTCCCCGGCCGATTTTCACTATCGAACCCCCGCGAGGAATTTCTGGCTCGACCACCGGGACCGGCTGGATATTCCTGACCTGCCCGCATTCGACCTGGAGCGGACGTCCGCACTTGGGCTCGCGCTCGCCTGGAGGCAGACAACGCTGCCGACGCGATCCCGCGTCCAACCGGTGGTACCGCTGGCGCTTCGTCTGAATGTCGACCTTACGACATCCGGTTTTTTTGACCGCATGGAATACGTGGCGTCCCGGTTTTCGGGTGAGCGCCGCCTGTCCGGGCAATTCTATTTCCAGGCGGACGTGCGGGTCGCCCGGTACGACAAGCCATCATGGGGTCTGAGGGAGACTTTCCTCGCGTCGTACCTCGAAGCGGGCTACCGCCGCGATCGGGTGGAGGTCAGCGTCGGTTGGGGATTCGACCCGGTCGTTCTCGATGATGTGATCAACGATTACAACGACAACGGGCGACAGGAACTGCTGCGCGAGGCGGTCGGGGAGAGACCGGCTCGTGACGGCTCCAAAAAGTTGGGAGAGCGCGTGCGGATAAAAGAGGATATGCTCGAGGATTTCCAGTCACTATTAAAACTTGAAGTTATCGTGCTCTTTTAGCACACTTTGAGAAATGTCGATGCGGCCAGCTTGCGTGGGTCTTCTGTTTTGCCTGACGATAACGGTATGCGGTGGTTGCATCCGTTTCGCCAGCCGTGGGCTGACTGCCGGCCCGGGTGTGCGCGAGGGCGAAGTGGTGTTCCGCTTCTACGCGCCCACGGCTAGGCGCGTGCAGCTTGCCGGCAACTGGCCCGAAAACAACTGGGCCCAGGGGGACGGACGGGTCGGTGAGGCGAGTGTCGGCCTCATGGAGGACAAGGATGCCGACGGCATGTGGGAGATAGCGATCCGCCTGCCGCCGGGGAGGTATAAGTACCTGTTCTGGGTCGACGAGAACACCTGGCACACGGACCCCGGCAATCCCGAGGAGGTCGATGGTGGACCGGTGGACATCTGCTCGCAAATCGTGTTGTACAGGCAAGGTGACGGATTGAGGATCCGGTAGCATGCGCAGACGCAGTTCTGTGAATAAGACCCTGCTCGTGGTCGCGGGCCTGTTGTTCGCACTCCTGGGCGCCGGCTGCGGTGGTTCGGGTGGCCCACCCGGTGGCTCCGGGAGCGGCCCCGAGCTGGTCGATGGCGGCGTCATATTCCGGTATTTCGATCCCGATGCCGCGAAAGTACACGTGGTCGGCGACTTCAACAACTGGTCGGCAGGTTCGGACCCCATGGTGGACAAGAACGGCGACGGCGAGTGGACACTTTTCTACAGCCTTTCCCCGGGCCGCTACGAGTACAAATTCGTTGTGGACGGCGTGACGTGGATTCCCGATCCCCGCAACCAGAACACCGTTCCCGACGGGTTCGAGGGAAGAAACTCGCTCCTCATCATTCCACACCTGGGTTCCTGACCTGCGGGCACCTCGAGCGCCCGTACACCCCCCCCGCACCCCACCCCCCGGGCCCCCCGGGCGGGGGGGGTGTTGGCCGGGGGTGGGGCCGGGGCTATAGCCCGGCTG
>JAZGDW010000222.1:0-4914 GCA_036478295.1 Candidatus Krumholzibacteriia bacterium | reverse complement strand
CAATCAAGCCCGGATACGGGTCTGACGCAGTTCACATACGACGATGCGGGCAACCGCATCACCCAGCTGGACGCCCGTGGTGTGATGACCGACTTCTTCTATGACGCACTCAATCGACTGGAGGCCATCGAGTACTCGAATGCGGCGAAAAACGTCGGTTTCGAGTATGACGCGGGGCCCAATGGCATCGGGCACCTGACTCGTATGACCGACGAAAGCGGCAGCACGGACTTCTTCTACGACATTCGTGGCAACCTGCTCTCGGAGACGCACACTATAGACGGTGTTACTTATGCGACCGCCTATACGTATGACAGCGCGGACCGAGTGCTGACCATCACCTACCCCAGCGGGGCGATCGTCACCTACACCCGCGACGCTCTCGGGCGCATCGATTCGGTGTCGGCGACTATCGGCGGCGTCACGCAGACACTCGCCTCGAATATCGCCTATCTCCCCTTCGGTCCCCTCGAGGGGTTCGATTATGGCAACAACATCCCGCTCACCCGGGTGTACGACAAGGACTACCGGCTCACGAGCCAGACGGCCGGCGTCGTGCAGGATATCTCTCTCGGCTATGACCCGGCCGACAACATCACGACCCTGACCGACGTCCAAAATGGGGCGCGCAACCAGACGTTTACCTACGACGGCCTCAATCGTCTGACCCAGGGACAGGGCATCTACGGCACCCAGGACTACAGCTACGATGGCATTGGCAATCGCCTGAACCTCGCGAGCAGCGCCGGTCTGGACACCTACGAGTACGCCCCCGGCAGCCATCGCCTGGAAACCATCACCGGTCCCAATGGCACGTCGTTCGGCTACGATGCAAACGGCAACACCGTCGCCAAGGGTCCTCTGAGCTTTACCTACGACGACACCAACCGCATGACGGAAGCCTTCGCCAGCGGTGTGCGGCTCGCCGCGTACACCTACAATGCTTGGGGAGAGCGGGTCAAGAAGGCCGGGGCAGAGGGCGGCAGTACGCCGAGCGAGAGCGTACTCTTCAGCGACGACTTCACCTCACCCGATGGCGTCGTCATCGACGATCAGCCGGACAACGCGTGGCGTGGCAAACGCCCCAGGGCGATGATTTCCGCCACTGTCGACGCGGGCGCCGCCCACGTCGCTCCCGGCCAGGCCATCCGCACCGCGGCAACCTTCACCGGCACCGGTGACACGACCCTGGTCGTGCGCGCAAGGCTAGTGCAGGGTACCTTGGTTCTGAAACACCCCGGCTCGCCCCGGGGCGTGCGGGTGCGATTCAACGGCAAACGCCGAGTCGCCGTCACCAGCGGCGCCTTCGATGACGCGGCACGACGCACGAAAGTCATCTTCCGCCTGCCCGTACCGAGCCGCCACGTCGACATCGAGCTGCGCTTGCGCGCTGGCACGGTCAGGGTGGTAGTCACCGACGACCAAGACGGCAGCCAGGATACCGGCAATATTACCAACCCCGCCCTGGGCCCAGGTGACACCTATCGCTTGAAACTACGTGCCATTAAGGTCAAGGGCATACCGGTGCCCGGTCTTTTCGACGATATACAGGTGAGTCGTCGTACGGACACCGGATCGGCCACCACGACACACTTCGTCTATGACCAAGGCGGGAGACTCATCGGAGAGTATGACGCCACCGGTACGCCGACTGCCGAGTACGTTTTTCTCGGGACTGAACCGCTCGCCACGCTCCGAGACGGCGCCATCTACTATTACCACACCGATCAGCTGGGTACCCCGCAATCCCTGACTGACCAAGACCAGATGCTCGTATGGCGGGCGGACTATACTCCATTCGGTGATACGATTATTTCGGTGAATATTGTCGAAAATCTCATGCGATTTCCCGGACAGTACTTTGATGCCGAAACCGGACTGCATTACAACTACTTCCGTGACTATGACCCGAGTATAGGTCGTTATGTAGAAAGCGAACCGATTGGGGTTAAAGGATTAATTGATGTTCGCCAGGCAATGGGGGAACTTGGAGCGACCGAATCGCCATTACCCTCCTTGAGTACGTATGGGTACGGTTTTGCTAATCCACTGTCCGTCCTGGATCCAGATGGACTAACCGGACGACTGTCACCGGAAAACGCGATTTACCAAGCCATACTTAGGGGTAACAAGTCAGAGCTTGAGTTCCTTCTAGAACATGTGGCGACAAAAGGACAGTTTAGTCCTGCGCGAAGAGAGGCCTTTCGTAGGTTGTGTGCGCAAAATGCCGCCAAAATAAGAGAGGGAACGCTTGACGTTCGAAGTGCTGAAAGACGCCTTGTGGATGCACTAGAACGCGTCGCGGATGCTGCGAACCGGACACCGAAGCCACGCACTCCGGCTCAGAAATTGGCAGAGTTCTTTCGCGCAATTTTCGAGTTATTCAATTGAAATATCTAGCACCACTAACATTGTTGTCATGAATATCTTTCGCAAATTGTTGGCCAGTCCGATAGTCGGTGTGAAATGGGTAAGAGCTTTGGAGCTCGCTTCTGCAGAGAATTATCAAGCTGCTTTGGGTGAGCTTGACTATCTTGACGAGTTTTACAGCGGAAAACACATCGAGTATCATCTTTTGCGCGGACTAGTAAACTATGCTCTGAGTGACGATTCTTCGGCTGTAGAAAACTTGAAGCTATCGATTTCGCTGTTACGCAACACCACTCGATACAATGAAGATGAAAGAGACTATCTGTTGTGCTATGGAACCACCCTTTGCAGAAAGGCAGCGAAATCGGTTCCCAACTTAATTGATTTAGATTCGCTTCCACAGGTTGATGTTTCAACGGTCAATCTCGCTAACGTTAAATACCCGTTAAGGAAAAGCTTCCCATTGACGGATCATTCACAATGGAAATGATTGCGGAAAACCGGGTCAGATATGATTTTCACTGAGTCGCCGACGTCTCGATAAAGAGTAACGGGGACAGATCTATTTTCTGACGATCCCGACCGAGATAAGGCGATAGTGTGGCTCTCTTCCGAATTAGCGACATCAAGCGTAGGGCGGATGTCATCACTCGCTCCGAGTCTCGACGTACATCCAAGACTGCAGACACGATTCTTCGCGAAGACGCTCGCGATACACTTGACGCCGCATCTTTCGATATTTTTTTGTCTCACAGCTACCTCAATGCCGACGGTGTCCTCGCGCTGAAGGCCGAAATCGAGTCGATGGGCTTCAGCGTGTATGTCGACTGGATGGTGGACCCGCACGCAGACCGAGAGGACGTGACGAAAGAGACAGCCGATCTGATTCGAGAGCGCATGGGGCAATGTGGATCACTGTTCTATGTGACCTCGAGCGCGGCCACCGATTCGAAATGGATGCCCTGGGAGCTTGGCTACTTCGACGGGAAGAAGCAAAAGGTCGCGATACTTCCCGTCCTCGAGAGCGACCGTGCTACGAATAGCTACTCAGGTCAGGAGTATCTGGGGTTGTATCCGTACGTTACCAGAGACGAGGTCACCTTGACCTTCTCCCCGTAATTCAATCCAGGCACGGTGGGGGATTTGCCGGGAAAGTAAGGGGCAGCGAAAATCGCGTACGCAAACACTCGGCCCGAGCACGAAAAGGCACCGAATTAAGTATGGCGCCCCCAGAATTGCTTTTCTCTCTTCGCGCGGCGAACAGACATATCGGCTCCAGCACCCTTTCCACGACACCTTTTCCAGTACCTTTTCCACAGTATGGTCGCAAACTGCGGGGTGCAGATTCCGGTAGCGCCTGACTAATACGGGAGACATTCCGACAGGAAAACGGGGTCGTGGCCGGAATGTCGGTTAGCTGCTAAAATGGAAAACGCTTGCGAACACGCCATCAGCATCACCAACATCCAACTCAGCTCGAGGTCGACACCATGAGACAGGTCGTCATTACCAAAGGCGAAGACGGTTACTGGGTCGCCGAATGCCCGAGCCTGCCCGGCTGTCTCTCCCAGGGCCGTACCAAAGAAGACGCTATCGCCAACATCAAAGAAGCAATCGAAGGCTACGCAGCCGCCTTGCAGGACGATGGGCTGCCCGTGCCCGAAGAGCACTTCGACACGATGCTCGTGGCCGTGTGAGCAAGCTGCCGCGTCTCTCCGGCCGCAAGTGTGTGAGGGCACTCCAGAAAGCTGGGTTCTACGAAAAGCGACAACACGGCAGTCACATTATCCTGCGCCGCGACAACCCTTTTGCCCAGCTGGTCGTTCCCGATCACAAAGAGCTCGACCGCGGCACCCCGCGCGCCATTATCCGCCAGGCCAACCTTACCGTCGACGACTTCAACAACCTCCTGTAATCCCCCTCGCCGGGCGCACCGATGCTCCGAACACTCCTCCTTTCGTAAGCTTCCCCAAACGTAGGACAGTTCGAGGGTTAGCACTTTCTGGCAGAATATCGCCAGGAAGCGCACATGAACATCGTATCCGAACAACTTTCAGATGAGGAAATCCGCAACCTCGCAGCGTGGTATGCGACTCAGCCTCCGAACGCCACTCCCAGATACGAAGACGACGTTTTCAGTAACTGAACTTGCGGGACGAAGTTTAGAGAGGCCACCCTGTTTTGGGGCCGCAATGGGCGGCCATGGCCTTTCCCCCGCCAGGGTAACCAAGACAATTGAGGGATTTCCCGCTAATGGCGGTACTCTTAATCAAGATGTTGGAGTGTAATCTCACATCCGAGTGTCAACTGTTAAGCGTCCAGACACGCTCGGCCGAGCTCCCGTACATCGGTCGGCGGCTTTGGCCACAGCCCCTTTAGGGAAACCCCCACCGGCTCCCTGAACCAGCGTCGTACCGTGGCCTTGCAGCGCAGGCGTGCTTCGGGCAGCTTAGGCGCCATGTCTGCGGCGCCGCTATTCGATCTGCATTGTCGGCGCTGCCCGCGCCTGGCGTCCTATCTGGACGAGGTGAAAGAGCAGTATCC
>JAZGDW010000221.1:0-4136 GCA_036478295.1 Candidatus Krumholzibacteriia bacterium | reverse complement strand
TTGATCGACGTCTTCGCCTGTGTCTTGGTCCCGATAAAGAGAATCGACTTGCCCTCCTCGGCGAGCTTACTGATGACGCCACACGAGCGCTGCACCTCGTCCAGGGTCTTGCGCAGATCGATGACGTGGATCCCATTTTTTTCCATAAAAATATAGGGCTTCATCTTTGGATTCCAGCGTTTGGTCTGGTGTCCAAAGTGAACCCCTGCTTCCAAAAGATCCTTGAGGGTGGTCTCACCCATTCAAATCCCTCCTGATGGTTTGGCCTCCACCGCCAGCCGCATCCACCTGAATTTCTCTCCAGGCACCGGGACACGCGCTCTTAGACGGTGTGTGTCTTGCTATGCCGCTACGGTTCGCCCATGGACGACCCGCATCACGTGGCGGTACTGCATCATGCTCGTCGCAAAAACCGGCAAATGGATGAGGACTACCGCTTGGAGAACTGGAAGGCTTTCCTTCGGCCAGCGAGCCCGTACTTCTTTCTCTCCTTCATACGTGGGTCTCTTGTGAGAAGGCCCTTGGTGCGGAGTAACCCGTGCACGCTGTCGTCCATTTCAACCAGGGCACGGGCGATACCGAGCTTCAGCGCCCCTGCCTGCCCTGAAATGCCCCCTCCACTGACAGTCGCGTAAATGTCGTACTTTCCGAGACAATCGGTAACCTCGAGCGGCTCACGAACCTGCATCACCAGCACTTCCCGTCCCAGATACTCGAGCAGCTCCTTGCCGTTTACCGACGTCTTCCCCGTACCCGGTTTCATAAACACCCGGGCCACGGACTCTTTCCGTCTTCCTACCGTAGCGACTTGTTCAGCTTTCGACATAACTCCCTCTGATTATAGACTGTTCAACAAAAAACGTCGATCCCTTCCCAAGGATCGAGGCAAATACTGGCGTCCCACGGGGGCTCGATCACGAAGGAACGGCCATCTCCTGCGGCTTCTGCGCTTTGTGGGGATGCTCGGGTCCCGCGTATACTTTCAGTTTCTTCAGGAGCCTCCTGCCGAGGCGATTCGAGGGCAGCATACCCTTCACTGCGTGCTTGATCACCTTTGCCGGGTCGCTCGCCAGAAGATCCTGCACGCGCCGGACTTTCAACCCGCTGGGGTACCCCGAATAGCTGTAATAGACCTTCTGTTGCGGTTTCTTGCCGCTCAGAAAGATTTTCTCCGCGTTTACCACGACCACATGGTCTCCCAGATCCAGGTGGGGCGAGTATTCCGGCCTGTGCTTGCCACGCAGCACCTTCGCCACCTCGACCGCCAGGCGGCCCAGCGTCTTGTTATCCGCGTTGACCAGGTGCCAGCTCTCGGTGATGTCTTTTGCTTTTACCGTGTGTGTTTTCATGTCAAAGCCTCATTATTTTTGAAACCTCTTTATTTATATAGCAGTTATGATCTCTGGAAGTCAAGGGCAAAAATCCCTGGCGCCCCTCCGCCCTCCCGGCCCTACCCGATCCTGTACCGGCTAGCGGTGGCTGACCTCCGCCACGTCCCCCGATGGTTGGGCCCGCTCGCCGGCCGTTCCTGTAACCAGTTGTGGTATAAAGGAATCCCGGTTCCGTATCAGGATCGCTACCAGTGCGGCCATCAGCACCGAGGCCGCCGCCACACGGGGCAACGCCACGGGCACCACCGGAGCGATGAGGACGAAAAGATGCAAGGCCGCGCCGCCCAGTACCACAGCGGCCACCATGACCATGCCCAACGGTTTCGTCTTCAGCGGGCGGGACAACATCGCGATAAAGGGAATGACGAACATCATGAGCAGCACCGTCCGGGACAAAGCCCAGTACGGCGCCGGGTCGATACGCTTGAGGACATAGTCGACTTCTTCGGGGATGTTGCCGTACCAGATAACGAGGTACTGGGCGAAGAAAAACCCGGCCCACATGAAACAGAAAGCGAGAATCATCTTGCCGCAATCACGGAGGGTCTCCGTCAAGTTTGCGGCGCCGGCGCGTTTCTTGAAGAAAATAATGAATACGGAAACGACCAGACCCATGATCAGTGACTGGACAAAGAAATAGCCGCCTAGCAAGGTGCTGACCCAGGGATATTCGAGCGACATGATCCAGTCGAAAGCAACCAGGGACTGTGATGTCACCCACAGCGCGAGGAAGATGACGGCATAGGTGTTCTTGACGGTGCTCCCCTTCATGACCGCCAGGGCGAGCAACCGCGCGACCCAGAAGATGAGTAGCATCAGGACCACGTTTCGAATGATGAAGAACTGGACGTTCAACCAGACGGTTGGATGTTCCGTCCACGCATAGATACTCATGCGGACCCCCATGACGAGATACAGGAGCGGGAGTAGTAACAGCAGCGGGTATGTGGCCAGTAGTTCACGCTTGATGGGTATCAGCCACAAACCCTTTGCCACCTCTCCGATGGCTGCCAGCGCCACGCAACCCTGCACCAGCATCGTCCAAAAGGTCAACGTCATGAGCAAAGACCCATCGGCGTCCCCGCCGGCCAGCATCTCGAGCGCCGCTATGGCGCCTCCGAATACGAGTACTATTCCCAACAGCGCCGCTTTGTTCAGCGATCCCATGCTCACTCGTCCACCTCGATCTCAAATCGCTTGGTGAATTCCTCTTTGCCCGCGAACAAGTTTTGAAACACCGGCACCCGGGCCAGGTACAAAAAGCCCACGAAGGCGGTCAAGCACCCGAAAAGTATCGTCATCTCGTAGGCGATGATCAAAAACGCCGGAACGGAGACGTACGGCTTGCCTCCGGTTATCATCGGAGACGGCCAGTCGAGGACCGTGAAAATCGTGAACGCGAACCCCGCGATGAGACCGCTCACGGCACCCAGTGCAGTGAAATACCTCACCGGACTCTGCGAGTCGTCGAGTAGATGTTCCATCTCGTGCACCGGATACGGGGTGTACGTCTTGATCTTCTTCTTGGGAACACCACTCTTCACCAACTCTTCGAGCCGGTTGAGAAAAGCTCGCTTGTCGTCAAACACGTATCTTGCCATTACTCGTCCGCCACCTCCTTCAGCTCGGTGATGGCCACGATCGGCAGGAACCGAGTGAAGAGCAGGAACAAGGTGAAAAAGAACCCGAAGCTGCCGAGCGTGATGCCCGCTTCGACGATCGTCGGTTTGTACAATCCCCACGCGTAGGGCTCGAACTCGTGGGACAGTGAAGAAACAATAATGACGAATCGCTCGAGCCACATGCCGATGTTGACAAAAATAGAAATGACGTAGAGGAACGGAATGCTTCGTCGCCACTTGCGGACAAAAAGCAATAGCGGGATGATCATGTTGCACATCACCATCGTGTAGTACAGGAACTTGTAGTCACCGATAGCCCTGTAAATAAACGCGCCCGCTTCGTAGACGTTTCCGCTGTAGAGCGCCAGGCCAAACTCGACGATATAGGAGTAGCCGACGAGCAACGACGTGAATAACATGATCTTGGCGAGGCTCTCCAGATTGTCGATGCTGATGTGACGTTCCAGGCGGAATATGCGACGCATCGGCACCACCAGCGTAATTACCATCGCGGTGCCGGAAAAAATGGCGCCGGCCACGAAGTACGGCGCAAAAATCGTCGTATGCCAGCCGGGCACGAGGCTCATCGCAAAGTCCCAGGACACAACCGAGTGGACCGACACAACCAGCGGCGTCGCAAACGCAGCGAGAAACATGTAGAGCTTGCTGTAATGCCTCCACTGCCGGAAGCTCCCCTGCCAACCCAACGACAGCACACTATAGATCGTCTTTTTCAAACCGCTGTGAAACCGCTTGGCGATCCCAAAATCAGGGATCATACCTACGTAAAAGAACACCGCGCTCACCGTAAAATACGTGCTGATGGCGAAAACGTCCCACATGAGCGGCGACCGGAAGTTGACCCAGAGCAGCCGCTCGTTGGGATACGGCAGCAGCCAAAAGAAAAACCACGCGCGTCCGAGGTGAATGAGCGGAAAGAGCCCCGCCGTCATGACGGCAAAGACCGTCATCGCTTCGGCGGCGCGGTTGAAACTGCTGCGAAACCGCGCCCGGAACAGGTAGAGGACTGCCGAAATCAGGGTGCCCGAGTGCGCGATCCCGACCCAGAAGACATAGTTGGTAATGTCGACACCCCAACCGACGGGGCTGTTGAGCCCGGCTA
>JAZGDW010000220.1:0-19263 GCA_036478295.1 Candidatus Krumholzibacteriia bacterium | reverse complement strand
CCGCGGCGCACGATTTCTTTGGCCCAGCTCAATGTTGGTGGCGCGCCTGCGTAACTCGCCTGGTAACACCCCCCATGCCCGCCCACCTAATCCGACTTGGAACACCGCCACCACCATAGCGTCACTTGAGCATGACCATTTTCTTGGTGTCGGTGAACGTGGGCGTCGTGAGCCTGTAGAAATATATCCCACTGGACACGAACTGCCCGCCGTTATCGCGGCCGTCCCAAACGACCGTGAATCCTTCCCCGCGGGGCGTCTTCTCTTCATCAACAAGGGTCCGTACCAGCTGCCCGGCGACGTTGTAGATTCTCAGACTCACGTGTCCGCGCGCTCCAACCGAGTAACGAACCGTCGTGGTCGGATTGAACGGATTTGGGTAATTCTGCGCCAGCGTACTCTCGTATTGCGGCACATCCCCTATCGCCGTCGGATCGCTGACGGTGTTATCGAGCCACCTCAGGATGGCTAGCAGGTGCTCGACCCGGTCCGGTGGAAACTGGACCTTGTCGTCCCGAATCTCGTGGTAGCTGAACCCGGAGAGAAGGACGCGTGCTGTGTCACCCGCCGAGTTGGCGGTGATTTGCGAGATGACCGCACCCTGTGCAAGGTTGTTCGAGTAGGCCATCTCGAGCTGCGACGCTCCCGTTGGTATCAACACGTCAAAATTATTGATCGTGGGGCACCCACCGTAGGCGAGCAATGTGTCGGGCCCATCACCAAAACACGAACCCGGCTGACCGATCGCCAGCGGTGTCGTCGGTTGGCCCGCCGCGATGTGATCGCCACCGACGAGATTGAAGTTCATGTAGGTGCTCTGCAGCCCTGTTGCGCTGGCACCGACTAGCGTTACCCATTCCTCGGCGATGTTGTCACCGGAAATGTACACTCCCGCGCCACTCGGGTGTAGGTCAAGAAACTGGAACAACATTCCAAAATCATCCGCTTTCTCTGCTCCTGAGCCGAGGGACCCATCTCCGATCAGCCCCTGGGTCAGGTCTCCCGAGTTCCAGATGATTTTTCGGTAGCACCCCACGAGTTGCTCGAGCACGTTCACCACTCGCCCCCCGGGTCCGTTACCGTCATGAGAACTCGCACCGAGCACGTCGTAACGGTCTGGCGTCAAACCCAACACCTCAAAGGCAGTGTCGAAAAATGGCTGGGCGCCGCGGTTATCGTAGTCGTCGACGTATAGAATATCCGTGTGACCGCCGAGCGCGTTTGCGGGCAGACACGTCATCTCCATGGCCAGCGCACGGGCCTCGGTTTCCGAGTCGGTTACGCCGGCGAGCTGGCTGAAGTAGGTCGTAACACTGTTTATGTCCCGGGCGGAGAAGTAGTAATACACCGTGTCACCCGGCGTATAGAGGTTGTCGTTGAGATCGATGTTGAAGCGATCCTGGAGTGGAGCGCCGGCGGCGGTCTTCACCGTGTCAAAACGGAGCACCGTCCACCCCGCGGCAGTGCCCACCACGGGATATCGGCCCAGGTCACCGGAGATCGCGGCGCCCGATTTGGCAACCGATACGTCCATGACGTGACAGTACACGGCGGGGCCGCTCGACGGATCACCGGGCAGATGGTTGTCCAGTCCCGCACTGGAGAAAACATCGACCTGCGCCGAATCCCCGGGAACATTAGTGGAACTCGAGCTGGGCGCCACATCGTTCGCGATATCCATCCGCACGGTGCCGGTTTTCGTTCCGTCCGCAGCGAAGTTGTCCTGAAACAGGTCGATGGGCCGAACAGTCCACCTCGGGCCACTGTGGTCGATCCGGCTTACCTTGAAGTTGTCGAACAGAGGCCCGTGGGAGTGACAGCTACCGCTGCCAAAGATGCCGCACCAGAACGGGCAGGTGTCGACAACCATAACGCCGACCTGAATTTCTTCGGTGCCCGGGTCCAGGAGGGAAGCGACGTCCCATTTCTGGTGAATCCACAGCTTCTCGTTCACAAAATCGAAAGAAGAAAAATTCTTCCACCTACTCGGGCAACCGCTGATCCACGACCGAACGAGAATATTGTACCCGATCAGATTATCCAAGGGCATGTCACCATAGATATCGAACTCATAGAGCACCTCTTCGGCCGAGGCGGGGACGGGAGTACCGTCCTTGTCCTGTGTAAAATCGATCCGCGGCGACCAGATCTCGTTCCAGAGGTACTTCGTCGTCCCCTCGCGGTCTTCGCCGAACGGTATGGCGGTCTGTTCCGGATGGCCGCCGCACGAATAGTCGTACGTCGATCCGTTGAAGAATCCCCAGAGGGTCGTGACGTTCATAACACAGGGATCTTCCTGGAGCACCTGCAGGCCGGAAAACAGCCCCGAGAAATTCCCGTACGGTGCCGGGACCGATGCCCTCCAGTTACCGTCCGCTGACTTCCGGGCGCCCACAAGCTCCGTTTCAAAATCTTGAAAATCGATAATACCAGTTCCGTCCGACACCGTGATGCTGTCGATAATCACCGCACCGTCCGTGACCCACAACCCGTCTTCATCGGACCAGGCTCCATTCGATACGAACCGGAACCGAATCCGAATTTCTCCGTCGAGGCTGTCAGCTGGGACGATAATCGTCTCCACAGAATCCCGGTAACCGCTGAATTGCTTCTCCGTCTGCCAGTTTCCGCTCTTGGTCAGGTATTCGACAAAGACTTCGTCGTAGCCCGGTTCGGTCTCGTACAGTATATGGTAGCTCAGCGTCACATCGCCGGTTGTGGCAAACGCGACGGACTCGAGCCGCTGCGACCAGTTGTTGCCATACCCGGGGAGCGTGGCATAGTTACAGAACGGCGCCCCCGTGGTGGGCCGTTGCCCGCACCAGAAGGACTGGTTCCCCTCCAGCGGGACAAGAAATCCGGATGTGCCCCCTCCCAGACCTGCGAAGTCATCGACATGAAAAAACGTATCGATCTGGGCGGTTTGATCCACACTGATCCACCCCTGCGGATCCGGTGCTCCCCCCGGATTGAACGTGAACTCGCCAAGAATGAACGTGTCGCTGGGGGCGGCCAGCGATGGCTGCACGTAACCGAGCGGGCGGTCGTCGCGCAGGCTGGGTGGAACGACCATTCTCGGTTTCTTGGCGGGTGCGTCTACCTTTCGCGCCCACCCCATCGACGCAATCGCTACAATTATCAGCAGGAGTACAACAAGTCCCGAATGGCGAGGTACATGTCCACGATCAAACATGACGGCTCCCCTTGCAACCGAGTTTGTGGCAGTTGTGTAGGTGTGAGGAGTAATCATACCACGTTTGACGGCAAGACGGTAGTCGTATCGGGTTTCGGCCGCAGGATATGGCGTTCCCCGAGGTGGCAAGTAGACCCCGTTTCGATAATTACTTCGTGAGTACCATCTTACGGGTGAACGTCCGCTTGCCCGCGCGAAGCTCATAAAAATACACGCCTGAACCGACGCGTGCGCCGGCGGCATTCCTGCCATCCCACAGGTATTCGTGCGGTCCGTGCGTGAGCGGTTCGTCGACCAGCGTGATCACTTGCCCGCCACGTACATCGAAGATGCGAAGACGCACCTCGGTATCCCGGTCGAGGACGAACCTGATCGTGGTCGACGGATTGAACGGATTGGGAAAGCTTTGCTCGAGCACGAGCAACGGTATCGAGGCTGTGGCGGTAATCTCACCCGAGCTGATTTCGGAGCCATCCGGTTTGACGACGGCAAGCGTGTAGCGGTACGTTGTGCCCGGGCTGACCGTCGTATCGAGGAACGATCTCTCCTCGCGCGGGATGAGGCTTCGTGTGTTTACCAGGTCGAGTGGCCCGGTGGTGTTTTCCCCCCTGTAGATACGAAAACCGCTGATTGCCTCATCGGCAAAGATCCGCCAGGACAACTCGAGACCGCTCGCGTGTTCCTTGGCGTCGAAACCCAGGATAAATACCGGCGTGATGGTTTCATTCCACCTGGCAAAGCGCAGCGACGTCTTCAACCCGGCGATGGTGAACGATCCACCGACGAAGACGTTCAAGCCGATGACCCCAACCGCCCGGACTTCGGAGCTGACGCCGCTTGCCAGGTTCATCCACGCGCCCCCGTTCCACTGGGCGATGCGGAATGCCCCGGCGCCGCCCGCCGTCGTGAATGTCCCACCGGCAAAGACGTTACCTCCGCCGACGGCAATTGCGTTGACGTTGCCGCCCGCCACGCCGCCGCCGAGCGGAGACCAGCTGCTGCCATTCCACCTCGCGATGCGCAGTGCCCCGGCACCTCCCGCCAGCGTAAACGCGCCGCCGACGTAGACGTCACCTCCGTCGATCGCAATGGCATTGACGTCACCGCCGCTCACACCGCTACCCAGCGGCGACCAGGTGCTGCCATTCCACCGCGCGATGTGCAATGCCCCGGCACCTCCCGCCACCGTAAACGCGCCGCCCACGTAGACGTCACCGCCGTCGATCGCAATGGCATTGACGACGTCGGTCACGCCACTGCCCAGCGGCGACCAGGTGCTGCCATTCCACCGCGCGATGCGCAGTGCCCCGGCACCTCCCGCCACCGTGAATGCGCCGCCCACGTAGACGTCACCGCCGTCGATCGCTATGGCATTGACGACGTCGCTCACACCGCTACCCAGCGCCGACCAGCTGCTCCCGTTCCACCGGGCGACGCGGAATGCAGCGCCGCCGCCTGAGATCGTGGTAAACGCGCCGCCGACGTAGACGGTGCCGCCGCTCGCCGCGATGGCGTTCACGTCACCGGCCAGGCCCGGGCCGAGGGTCTGCCACGCAAAGCCGTCCCATCTGGCGATCCGATTCACGGTCATGCCGCCGGCGGTCGTGAACGATCCACCGACGTAGACGTCCGCGCCGTCAATCGCGATCGCGTGGACCGGCAGGTTCAGACCGAGGGTGGCGTCGAAGCGATTGTCCCAATTCTGATCCTGCGAAAGCACCGGTGACGGTGCAGTGACCAGGAGCGCGTGCATCAGGGCGAGGGGCGCCAATAACCGGGCATTCATCGTATTCCTCCCGCAAGCGAAGTTCACTCCGTGAACTGTCGAGACTATGAAACTTGTACGCAGGCTATTATGGGAGGAGACAGTGAAACCTTGTCAATGCCAAAGGCTCGGGTGGCCGTGATGAGGGTAAGGGCAGCGCGGGCCTCGGACCGCTAGTGCCACAAAGAGTTACAGTTGCGGCGGAGAGATAATACAACTAGGACTGCAGCCACCAGGGGGGCGGATTCCCCGACCCAAGCGGGGCACAGTGTTGCCGGGTGGAAAGCTACTTCGTCAGCAGTACTTTTCTCACAGATTGACTACCCGCCGCTTCCACCCGCACGAAATAGACACCGGTCGGCACACGCGAGCCGTTGTCACCCACGCCGTCCCAGCCGATGAGATGAGTTCCGGCGGTATAGTCCCGGTCGGCCAGGCGGGCGACGCGCCGGCCGCCCACGTCGAAGACGGTTATCGATGCCTTTCCCGGCTGTTGCAGAAAGAATTCGATCTGCGTGGCGGAGGAGAACGGATTGGGGCTCGCCGTCGTGATTACCACGGGCGTGTTTGTCGCAACGAACGGTATGTCGCCGATTCCAGTCGGCCCGGGTGTGCACGGGCGGTAGACGACGAAGACCACCCAGTCGCCGGTGACTCCGAGTAAGCAGGCGTCGTTCCATCCTCCGGGGACCGTGAAGACAGCGTTCTTGCCGAGCTGACAACCGTTACCGTCGTGCACCGGTGAAGACGCCAGCGTGTTTCCCGCACTCTGGTTGAAGAATTCGAGGCTGACGGTGAAGGGACCCGAGTTGACAATGATGTTGCCGGGGAATAATTCCAGGTTGAAAAGGTTAATGACACCGTCGGTGAGCTGGGGACCGAGCAGCGTAAAGATGGGCGTCCCTGGATTCGGCAGACCGCCTTCGTAGATGTGAATGGCCTCTTCGATCTGCGCCGGGTTCGAGCCGAAGAGCGAACCCCATCCGATGCCCACTCGAAGAATCTCGAGTGGGTAATGGCTGGGCGGTGCAGTGAGAACCACGCCGGCCTGCTCGCCCGGAACGAAACACGGACATCCCACGGAACCCGCGCCGCTGTAGTTTTGCAGCGGCGGTTCCTCCGGGCACTGAGCATACGCATCGGTTGCGAAGGGCACAATCAGCGACGGCGCAAACACGGCCGGAGCGAGCAGGACGGTCACCGAGCCCTGCGCTAGCATGCCCGCGACCACCAGCGCGCTCTTGAACGCCCGGTCGAGAGTCTTGCGAGTTGCAAAAAGCGTTTTGCGGAGAGCGGAAATCGTGGTCATCATGGGGTCCCCTTGTTGCTGGTGAGTCCCTATCGCGTGCCACTGCGGCCGACCCCAGTAAACTTGCAATAAGGGTGCCCTCACGCCCGTCCCTGCTCTCAAAGTCCGCGGGGAACGGCGCCTGGCCCAGGTTCTATTTCAGTCCGATAATATCCAGCGGCGGGGGTTCGTCGATGATACTGCGTTCGGTGGCGCGCGCGAAGAGGAGCTCGAGCGCCTGCTTGCCTTCTTGCCCCATGTTCACGGTATCGTCGTTTACGTACATGCGGACGAATTCGCGGCAGGTATCGCGGTCGACGCCGCGCCCGAATTCCATGGCGTAGTCGATCGCCGCTTCCTCATGGGCCCGCGCGTGAACAACGCTCGCTTCCATGCCGGCCGTGATTCTCACCTGCGTTGGCGGATCGAACTTGCGGTGAATGCAATCGAGCCCGAGGGGAATGGGCAGCCCCGTGTCTTTCATCCACGCCTCACCGAGATCGAGGATCATGAAGAGTCCTGATTTCTTCCAGGTGAGCTGTCCCTCGTGAATGATAACACCGGCGTCGACTTCATCATCCTGGATGGCCGGCATGATGGAATCGAACGGCAGCATGACCGGCTGAAAAACGTCGGTCATATAAAGACGAAAGAGCAGGTAAGCGGTGGTGTGCGAACCTGGGATGGCGATGCGCCGTCCGGCAAGATCACCGAGGCAGACGTTTTCCTTGCAGAGCAGCATCGGTCCGTAGTTGCGCCCGATCGAGGCGCCGCACGCCATGATGCGGTAATCCTTCGCCACCCGCGGGTAAACGGCGGCCGAGATGGCCGTCACGTCGAGCTCACCCCTTAGCGCACGATGGTTCAGAGACTCGATGTCTTCCATCATGTGCTCGATTTTGAAGCCTTCGATAGTGACCTGTTCCTTGGCGAATGCATAAAACATAAAGGCGTCGTCCGCGTCAGGGCTGTGGCCGATGGTGAGGGTTTTCAAACGGGTGGCTCCTTGCAAATGCTATTGCATGTATGCGACGTATTCCTTTGCTACTTTACCACACGCGCAAACTCGCATAAACTAGTTTCTCTATGACAACTCCCTACATCATCGCCATCGCAGGCGCATCGTGTTCCGGCAAGACCACCATCGCCGCCGAGCTCGCGCACTCGCTCCATGACGACCCGACAACCATCATCGGGCTGGACTCGTACTACTACGACCTCTCGCACCTGGGGCCGGAGGAGATTCACACGCACAACCTGGACGAGCCCGCCGCACTCGATCACACGCTCCTGCTGGAAAACGTTGCCGCCCTGGCCCGCGGTGACGCCATCGAAAAACCGGTCTACGGCCACAAGAACCACAGGCGTCGGGCCGAGCCCGAGCACATCGAGCCGACACCCTTCCTTATAATAGAGGGACTCTTCGCCCTGTACTGGGAGGCGCTTCGCCGATACACGCAGACGAAGGTGTTCATCGATGCCAGCCATGACCTCTGCCTGCAGAGGCGTATTACCCGCGACCGCAACCAGCGCGGGCGCACGGTCGAAGAGGTTACGCGCCGATACCGGACAATGGTTGGGCCGATGTTCGACCGGCACGTTTTGCCGACCCGTAAGTACGCCGACACTATAATAGAGGGCGCCGACCCCATCGACCGCTCGACGGCTGCGATTCTCGAGCACATCACCGCAGGCGGTGGGGGCGGGCGCTCGGGTAGGGGCGACACGGGCGGCGGGGACTCCGGCAACGCGGGCGGCGGGCGCTCGGGTAGGGGCAGCGCGGGCGGCGGGGACTCCGGCAGAACGGGCGATGAAGCGCCACATGATAAACGTAGGGGTCACCCCGAATGAGCCTGCGCGGTCTGTTTCATCTCGGCGTCATCTACATCGTGTGGGGCAGCACGTACCTGGCGATCCGGATCGCGGTGCGTGAAGGCGCGGGATTTCCACCCTTCACAATGGCGGCGATGCGGGTGTTCGTGGCCAGCGTGATTCTGATTCTGTGGGGCCGGGCGATCAGCGGCCGTTTCAAACTCACCGGCCGGCAGCTTTTGATACTCGGGGTATCGTCGATCCTCCTTTGGGTTGGGGGCAACGGCATGGTGGGATGGGCGGAGCAGCGCGTGGATTCCGGATACGCGGCACTCCTCATCGCGTGCATGCCCATCTGGGTGGCCATCATGGAGGCGATCATCGACCGCCGCCCGCCGTCGTTCCGGCTCCTCGGTGCGCTCGGCGTCGGGCTCTCCGGTATCGCGGTCTTGAACGGTCCGCTGCTCATGGAGGGCAAGCTCGGCGACCTCATGGCCGGTCTCGGGCTAATCTTTGCGGGGATCAGTTGGGGGATGGGCTCGATCCTGCAGCGCCGAAAACCCGTTCCCATCTCTCTCGAAGTAAGCTCTGGGTACCAGCAAGCCATCGGCGGTGTCGGGCTTCTCGTGGCCGCCGCGCTCACCGGCGAGCCGAGACCGACACCGATCCCGGAAGCCTGGATGGCGTGGGGGTACCTGGTGCTCTTCGGCTCGGTCTTCGCCTTCACCTCTTTCGTCAAAGCGCTGAGGCTCTTGCCGACCAACATCGTGATGACCTATGCGTACGTCAACCCGGTCATCGCCGTCTTTCTGGGGTGGATCGTCCTTGGTGAAGAAGTGACGTGGTGGACCCTCGGCGGGACGGTACTGGTCGTACTCGGTGTGATGGGGGTGTTCCACGAAAAACGCCGCCAGAAAAGCGGCGACTCCGTGCGGGAGGACTAGGCAGACCCGACGCGGTGGTTCCATGCCCGAGGACCAGGCACGCGCTGCCAAGGTCTTGAATGCTCGTCGGGCGAAGGTGCCGCGTGCAACAAGATCAACCCGCGGCGGAGAGATTGCTCAAACGCTGGATAATCGGGGGAAGCTCTTCGAGGACGGAATCGATTTCTTCTTCGGTGGTGTAACGGCTGAGTGAAAAACGGATGGACCCGTGGGCGATTTCGGGAGGCACGCCCATAGCCTTCAGGACGTGCGAGGGTTCGACGGCGCCCGTGGTACACGCCGAACCCGAGGACGCGCAGATACCCATTTCATCCATGAGCAGCAGGATCGCTTCACCTTCGATCCCCTCGAAACTGATGTTCGACGTGTTGGGCAGGCGTAGCTCGGGCACACCGTTCAGACGGGTATTGTGAATGTTGGAGAGAATCTCGTGCTCGAGGCGGTCGCGCAGCTTGCGGGTTTTTTCGACACCGTCCGCCAGGTAATCCCGCCCCATCTCCATCGCTTTTCCAAACCCGACGATGTGCGGAACGTTTTCGGTGCCGCTGCGCCGGCCCTTTTCCTGGCCGCCGCCATAAAGGAGCGGATTCATGCGCGTGCCGCGCCGGATAAAGAGCAGCCCCACGCCCTTCGGCGCGTGCAGCTTGTGACCGGAGAGCGAGAGCAGGTCCACCTCGGTCATGGCCATGTCGAGCGGTATCTTGCCCGCCGCCTGCACGGCGTCCACGTGCAGCGGGATCCCGTAGGGCTTGACGATTTCAACAATGGCATCCATGGGAAAGATGCCACCGGTCTCGTTGTTCGCCCAGATGAGCGAGACGAGTGCGGTATCACCAGTGATCGCATCCTGGAGTTCGCCGAGATCGAGCTGCCCGCCGTCGTCCACCCCGACGTGCGTCACCCGATACCCGAGCTTCGTCATGTACTTGCACGTGCTGAGAACAGAGGAGTGTTCGGTCGTCGACGTTACGATGTGCCGCTTCTCGGGGTTGGCTTCGAGCACGCCACGGATCGCCGTGTTGTTGCTCTCGGTCCCGCAGCCGGTAAACGTAATCTCCGCCTCACGGCAGTTGAGAAACGCGGCGGCCTGCCCACGTGCATCCTTGAGGCCGGTCGCCGTCCGGGTGCCCATCTGGTGGGTGCTCGATGGGTTGCCATAAATCTCGGTGAGATACGGCAACATCGCCTCGAAGACTTCCGGGGCGATGCGGGTGGAGGCGTTGTTGTCGAGATAAATGGGGTCCATGGCCCTCTAAAACTAAGGCCTGAAATGGGTGCTGTCAAGGCCGGCGCAGGCCGGCGCGGGATCCGGGAAATGCGCGGACCGGCGGCCTTGAGCCCCGGCCGACCCCGGCACGGGATCCGGGAAATGCGCGGTCCGGCGCCTCACGTCCCGGCAGGCCCCGGCACGGGGGCAAACGGCAGCACAAGTCGTGATTGGTCCCGTGGCAAACACCCTCAAATGCCGATTGAGCCTGCAGCGGCTATCTGCCATTCTTAACCCATGGGTACACATGGCCTGCAGCGCCACAGGGTGGTGATTATCGGCGGTGGTTTCGGAGGACTCTACGCGGCAAGACACCTGAACCGTGCCGAAGTCGATGTCACCCTCGTCGACAAGAGAAACTTTCATCTTTTTCAACCGCTTCTCTACCAGGTTGCGACCGGCGGCCTCTCTCCGGGTGACATTTCCTCGCCCCTGCGCGCCGTTTTGAAACGAAACCGCAACGCCAGGGTATGGCATGCGGAAGCCGTCGGTGTGAACGTCAAGAAACGCGAGGTCACGCTCAGCGACGGCAAGCTGCCCTACGACACGCTGATCATCGCCACCGGCGTCAGTCACGACTATTTCGGCAACGATGCCTGGGCGAATACGGCGCGCGGCTTGAAATCGATCGAGGACGCGCTGGACATCCGGCGCCGGATTTTTCTTGCCTTCGAAGTGGCGGAGCGCCAAACGGATCCCGACCTGCGCCGCGCGTGGATGACGTTCGTCGTCATCGGCGGCGGGCCGACGGGTGTCGAGCTCGCCGGCGCGCTGGCGGAGCTCGCACACGGCACGCTCAAGGACAATTTTCGAAATGCCATCCCGCAGGATTCAGAGATTCTCTTGGTGGAAGCAAGGGACCGCATCCTGCCACAGTTTCCGCCGGGGCTGTCGGCCAGCGCCGAACGCGCGCTCGTGAAGCTCGGCGTGACGGTTCGAACGCAAACGCGGGTCACGAAGGTGAGTGACACGGGGCTAACGCTGAAGGGCGTCAGGAGTGAGGTGGGGTCGACTGTGACGAGCAGCGTGACGGGGCGGCGACCCGAAAAGAGTGGGGCGGGGTTGGATCGCAAGAGCAGTGACACACATGTCGCGGCACGGACCGTCCTGTGGGCGGCGGGTGTCAAGGCGTCTCCGATGGGCGCCGTGCTGGCCAAGGAGGCAGGTGCGCCGCTCGACCGGGCGGGCCGCGTGTGGGTCGAGCCGGATCTCAGCGTGCCCGGCTACCCGGAGATTCTCGTGGTCGGTGACCTTGCTGTTTTTGAGCACCAGGGAGAAAAGCCGCTTCCCGGCACCGCGCCCGTGGCGATGCAGCAGGGACGCTACGCCGCCCGCCTCATCGAGCGGCGGCTGCAGGGCCGGCCCCTCCGCCCGTTTCGTTATAAGAATCGGGGACAGCTGGCCGTTATCGGCCGTAACGCCGCCGTCGCCGATTTCAACTGGCTGCGCGTAGCGGGGTATCCGGCGTGGCTCACCTGGCTGTTCGTTCACATCTGGTACCTCATCGAGTTCGACAACAAAGTGCTGGTGATGGTGCAGTGGGCGTTCGATTATCTTACACGCAAGCGCGGCGCCCGCCTCATTACCGGCGAGAGTCCCCATCCGTTGGTGAAAGATCCGCCCGATAAAAAAAAGTGACCACGGCGACCGGTGCTGGTGTAGTATTTCGTGAGTGAAAAAGAGTCTCAAAAAAAGAGGTGGCCAGAAACGCGTGGGCCTCATTATGGTCAACACGGGCAACGGCAAAGGCAAAACCACCGCGGCCCTGGGGACGGCCTTGCGCGCCGTCGGCTCCGGTTTCAAGGTCTTCGTCGTTCAATTCATCAAGGGCTCGTGGGATTACGGCGAGCTGCACGCGGTAGAAAAACTGGCACCTTATTTCGAGATCAAGCCGATGGGCGAAGGTTTCACCTGGGAGACCAAAGACAAGAAACGCGACCGCGAGGTGGCCTACAAGGCGTGGGATTTTTGCAAGCAGCTCATCGAGGCGAACGAGCACGACCTCTTGATTTTTGATGAAATCAATAACGCGCTGGACTACGGCTACCTCGACGTGGAGGACGTGGTCGCGGCGCTGGAGAAGAAGCCCGCGGACATGCACATCATTCTCACGGGGCGGGGCGCACCGCAGGAGCTCATCGACCTGGCCCACCTCGTGACCGAGATGCGCGAGATCAAGCATCCATTCAATGAGGGGATCTACGCACAGAAGGGGATAGAATTCTAAAAGGCCGGGCTGCCCACGCAACCCGGCCTTTGGTCCCCTGAGTTCTTGTGCCGCAATATCTGCCGCGTCCTAGAACAACGCGTAGATAAACGGCGCGAGCGCGGACCCTTCCGTAAAAACGATCAGAAGGCTGAGCGCCAGCAGAAAAAAGAAAATCGGTCCGAGCCACCATTTCTTGCGGATGCGCATGAACGCCCAGAGCTCGCCGAAGATGGCCATTTTCGCAAAAAAGTGCTTGATAGCTTTCATATCGCTTGAGTCTCCCTGTGGGTGCCGGTCTCGGACCCAGGCTCAATTTCCGCCCGTCCGGTAAGCCGTTATTCTACCATAGAATGGCATACTTGTCCAGAGGGTTGGCGAGGCGGAACCAGGCGCCGTCGCTGGGGCTCTAATTCGAGGAGTATGTAATGGATCTACAACTGGACGGCAAGGTCGCCGCGGTCGCCGCAGCCAGCCAGGGCCTCGGCTTTGCCTGCGCCCTGGAGATCGCGCGCGAGGGGGCACGCGTCGGGATCTGCTCGCGAAGCGACGCCAACGTGCGGGCCGCCGCGGAGCGTATTGCCGGTGAGACGGGCGCCGACGTGTTCACACACGTAGCCGACCTCTCGGACCCTGAGGCCGCCGCGGGATTCGTGGACGCCGTCGCCGGGCATTTCGACGGGCTGGACGTTCTCGTGACCAACGCGGGTGGGCCGCCGCCGGGGGGCTACGCGGAGGTCGACATCGAGAAGCTCGAGCGCGGCTTTCACCTGACAATGCTCAGCACCATCGCCATGATGCGGGCGGCGATCCCGCGTATGCAAAAGCAGAAATGGGGCCGCATCGTCAACATCCTCTCCATTACCGTCAAGCAGCCGGAGACGAACCTGCTCGTGTCCAACACGATGCGCGCCGGTCTCGTCGGCTACACGAAATCCGTCTCGCACGAACTCGCCAGGGACAACGTGCTCATTAATAACGTCGCGCCAGGGTATACGCGGACCGAGCGTCTCGACGAGCTGGCCGCCAGCCTCGCGAAAAAGGATCAGAAGTCAGTAGAAGAGGTGTATGCCGGCTGGGAGGAGCACGTGCCCATGGGACGTCTCGGGCGGCCGCAGGAGCTGGGCCACGTGGTGGCGTTCCTCGCCTCGGAGGCGGCGAGCTATGTGACGGGCGTTACGATCCAGGTGGACGGCGGGTTCGTGAAAGGGTTGTTGTAAAATGACAGCATACTACCATAGTGACAGTGTGCTGTCGTAGTGACAGTGTGCTGTCGTAGTGACAGTGTGCTGTCATTTTCTATCCCACAGGTACGAGTACTTGTGGCCGCTGCCCGTGTTGAACAAGACCACCGAGTCGCCATCCTTTATCCACCCGGCATCGCGAAGCTTTGAGAAGGCCGCCAGGGTCGCCCCGCCCTCGGGTGCGGCGAAGATACCCTCCTTCTTGCCCATGAGGTTGCAAGCCTCCAGCATCTGAGTATCGGACACGGCGACGGCAGTGCCGGCGCTCTCGCGAAGCGCCCGTAGTATCAGAAAATCACCCACCGCGGCCGGGACCCGCAGGCCGTCGGCGATCGTGCGGGGATCCTGCCACGGGTCGGCGAATTCGTCACCCTTCTCGAACGCCCGCACCATCGGCGCGCAGCCGTCCGACTGCACCGTTACCATGCGTGGCCGCTTCGGGCCTATCCAGCCCAGAGCCTCCATCTCTTCGAACGCCTTCCACATGCCTACCATTCCCGTGCCGCCACCGGTCGGGTATATAATGACGTCGGGCAACGTCCAGTTCATCTGCTCGGCGACCTCGTAGCCCATGGTTTTCTTGCCTTCGATTCGGTAGGGCTCCTTGAGGGTGGAGACGTCGAAGCGCCCGTACCGTTCGTTATCGGCGGCCGCCGCGCGGCCGCAATCGGTGATGATGCCGTCGACCAACGTCACCTCGGCACCGAGCGCACGACACTCGGCGATAAAAGGCTTGGGCACGTCGGCGGGCATGTAGACGTGTGCTTCCAGGCCGGCGAGTGCGGCGTACGCGCTCATGGCACCGGCGGCGTTGCCAGCGGAGGGGATGGAGAGCGCCCGGGTGCCCAGCTCGAAGGCGCGCGACACCGCCATTACCAGCCCCCGCGCCTTGAACGAACCGGTCGGGTTCAGCCCTTCGTCCTTTATATAGAGGTTTTCAAAGGCGAGCGTCTCTCCGAGCCGCCGCGCACGCGCCATGGGCGTAAAACCTTCGCCGAGGGTGAGGCGGCAGCGCGGGTTCTTGACCGGCAGCATCTCCCTGTACCGCCACAGGTTCGGGGGCCGCCCGGCGATATCGTCTCGCTCGACCTCGTGCCGGACGCGGTCGAGATCGTAGCGCGCGAGCAACGGCTTGTCGCAGCTCGAGCAGAGGTTCCACACGGTGTCCGCATCGTGCGCCTGGCCGCACATGCCGCATTCGAGATGAGTCAGGTAAGTTGTCTCCAAAACGAGTGCCCTTCTCGAAGATGTATTGGTGGATGCTCGCGAGCCGTCAGCGGTTTTCATTCATGGAGCGAACGACTTTCTTGATCAGCTTCCGTGGGGCGAAGCGAACGCTCCCTGCGAGCAGCTTGTTCTTGAATCCGGTGATGACGATGGTTTTGCCTTCCATCAATGCCCGGTAACCCTGGACCGCGACGTCCTCCGCGGTCATCACCTTGCCCCGGCCGAAGAGCTTCGAATGTTCCATGCCCGCGCGTTTCTGGAACTCGGTGTACGTCGGCCCTGGGCAGAGCGCCGTAACCGTTACACCGGTGTCTTCGACTTCGTTGGAGACGGCGTCGGAGAACGACACAACGAAGGCCTTGGTGGCGTAGTAAACGGCCATGAGCGGGCCGGGTTGGAAGGCCGCCGTGGAGGCGACGTTCAAGATCTTGCCGCTGCCCCGTTCCACCATGGCGGGCAGAAAGAGCCGGGTCAGGTGGACGAGCGCCGTAATGTTCAGCCGGATCATCTCCAGCTCTTTCTTCATTTCATTCTTGTAAAACAGGCCGTGCGTGCCAAACCCCGCATTATTGACCAGGACGTCTATGGAAATGGAGTTGGCATGGAGCTTCTCGAAGATCTCGTCCGGCGCACGATCGGCGGTGAGGTCCCTAGCGACAACGCCCACGTCGACGCCGAACAAACCTCTCAGCTCGGCGGAGACCTCTTCGAGTTTCGCCTTGCTGCGGGCGACGAGAACCAGGTCGTAACCGGCACTCCCGAACTGTTTGGCCAGCTCGTAGCCGATGCCGAAGGAGGCCCCGGTTATGAGAGCCGTTTTCCTTTTCGTTGTTTCAGTCACGTCAATAGTCCCCTTCGCCAGGATGCACCCCGAGGCCGCGGGCACTCACGTGAGGCCCATCACACCACGGGCGCCGTCACAACGCCTCGATGACACCGATCAGGCCAAACACCATGATCGCAATGCCGCCGCACGGTGGATCGACCCGCCCCATTGTAAACGGACCGGGCGCCGACTGCAAGGAGGATGGGGGGTGGCAGCAACGAGTGCCTGGGCTGGTGATTACCTCAACAGTTGGGGGTTGAGAGCAACGAGAGCCTGGGCCGGGCGCCGCAAGAAGCGCTTCGATCTGGCCGTGCGAGCCGGCAGATGACAGTTGAAACAAATGGACCTTTGGTGTAAGTTCAGCCCTGCGTTTCTGATAACCATCCCATTTCAAAAATGAACCCAAGACCGCTTCACACCATTCAACCGGCCCGGCTGAAACCGGGGATCGACCCGGCGGACCTGGTGGTGCCACACCCCAACGGGCCGGCCGCGCGGGCGCCGGCCAGCGCGTCGACTGGGGCACCGGGCAGCGCATCGACACCCTCCGGCAAGGCCGCATCAACCGTGATCGAAGGCGAGGCGCTCGTCTTCTGGGACCCCAAGCGACCCCTGCACAAGCTCGACGCCATCGATACCGATCAGATTACGCCGGCCCGCTACTGCGTGTCCGAGAGCCTCGATGCCCTCGACAAGTACTGGAAGGAAGGCGCATTCAAGTACCTGATGCCCGATTTCCGCGAGCGCGTGCATCGGGGAGAGACGTTCATCATTGCCGGTGAGCGTTTCGCCATCGGCTCGTCGCGCGAGATGAGCCCGGCGGGTTTGAAGGCGGTCGCCGACGAAGTGGGTTTGGAAATGGTCGTCGTGTGCGGCGAGAACATGGGCGATATTTTTCGCCGCAACGCATTCAACCTGGGGCTGCATGTCGTGCAGTGCCCGCAGGCCGTCGAAGACGCGCGCGACGTCGACATCATGTCGTTCGACCCGGAGACGCGCGAGCTCAAGAACATCACGCGGGACAAAACCTACCAGCCACTGCCGCTAACCGACAAAGAGGACGAGATCCGCCGCACCGGCGGCATCTTTGCCATCGGCCGCCGCGAATTCGCCGGATCCGTCAAGACCCCTCCCGCAATCGAGTGGCCTGATGCGAAGACGGCAGCGGGGCTCACCACGACCGAGCAAATCATCTGGGCGCACCGCGTCGACAAGAAGGCAACGATCAAGCCCGGCGAGACGATCCGTGTGTACGCCGATCTGCTGCCGGCGTCTGATGGCACGGCGCCCTTTGCGATACATACTTTCAACCAGATAACGGGGGGCAAAGCGATCTTTCCACGGCAGATCGCGGTCGCCAACGACCATTTCGTCTTTACGGGCAAGGAATCCGACGACAAGCAGACGTCTATCGGCCGCGAGTTCGCCAAACTCCACGGTATCGAAAAGCCGTACTACGCGACCCCGGGCGACGGGATTTTCCATTTTTATTTTCCCGAACAGGGGCTGGTCTACCCGGGCCAGTTCATTCCCGGCGCGGATTCGCACAGCCGCGCGTACGGCGCGTACGGCGCAGTGGGTATCGGTGTGGGGTCCACGACACTGGGATTCGGTTGGGCGACGGGGTATGTGTATTTCACACCGGCCAAAGCGCGTCGCGTGGAGTTCACCGGCAACCTGCAGCCGTGGGTGAGCGGCAAGGACATCGTGCTCAACTTGCTCGAGCGTTGGGGCACCAGGCAGTCACAAGGCATGTCGGTCGAGTTCGTCGACGCGATCGGGCAGCTACCCATCGCGTACCGCAACACCATCGCCAACATGATGGCGGAGGGAGAAGCGCAAAACGGTATCTTCGCGGCGGACGATGTGACCTATGCGTGGTTCGAGGCCACGGGCATGACGAACCTGCCGTACCCGAGGCTCACGCCGGGCAAGAATGCGCACTACGAAATCAGCGAGACGCTCGATCTCTCAGCCGTGGTGCCCATGATCGCGCGGCCCTACAGTCCAGACAATGCGTTTCCCGCCGAAGAAGTCGCCAAAGAAAAACTTACCTTCGACAAGGCCTTCATCGGCTCATGCACGAACGGCAGTTACGACGACCTCCTGCAGGCGGCGCTCGTCGTTCGCGCCGCGCGGGAGAAAGGCCACAAGAAAGCAGGCACGACTTTTGTGATATTCCCGGGATCGGGTGGTGTGAAGAAGCGCATCGAAGAGGCCGAGCCCCGTCTCGGCGGCGAGTCCGTCGCGGAGGTGTTATGTGCGGCCGGCGCGGTCATTCGTAATTCATGGTGCGGTCCCTGTTTCGGCCAGGGGGAAGACGCACTCGAAGAGGGTGAACGTGCGATCACGTCCTTCAATCGCAACTGGCAAAACCGCATGGGCTTCGGTGGTGAAGGCTACCTGGCAAGCCCCGCAGTGGTGGCCGCATCCGCATTGCTCGGGTACATGGCCCCACCGAGCGAGCTGGGGCTCACCTGGGAGCCGGAGTTGTACGAGGTGTAGGCCATTTCTGCAAGACTACTGTTACCGTATTCGCCGCTTGAGCCCGTGGCGGGACAGCGACATACTCACTTCAAAAGCACCAGCTTCCTCGTCTGCGTGAAATTCGTGGCCCTTAATCTATAGAAATAAACCCCGCTGCCGACCTCTTGCCCCGCGTCATTCGTGCCGTCCCAAACGTTAAATCGGCGGTTTTCGTAGCGACCTGCCGCCAACTCTTCATTGATGAGCGTCCTCACCAACTGACCGGCGACGTTGTATATGCGGAGCGTCACGTGGCCCCGTGCCTTGATTTCGAAGGTGATGTGCGTCGTCGGGTTGAACGGGTTCGGATAGTTGGTCTCGAGCAAATTCGCATGCTGGGGTACACCGTCGAAACCGGTCGGCGGGGCGAGGGGATCACCCAGGAAGTTCTGAATGATGTTCACCAGGTGCGTCACACGCGCCGGGACGGATCCCGGGGCTCCGACGTCACGAACATAATGATAACTATGCCCGGACAGCACGAAACGCGCAGTGCTTGCCGCCGAGTTCGGCGTCGTCTGGGTAAGGACGTAGGTCAGACCGCTACTCGTATTGTTATACGCGGCAACGGAGAGACCCGTGGCTGAGAGAAGATCGAAGTCGTTGATCAGCGCACAGCCACCGTAGGCCACATACTGTTCCCCGGCGTTCCACGTGTCCACTCCATCCAGGACCGGGCTGATCGGCTCGCCGGCGTTCTTGTGATCGCCCGCGGGAGCCAGCGGGTCCAGGTTGAAGTTCATGTAAATCGACCGCGTGTTCACAGCGGACGCGCCGACCAGCACGAGGGCCCAATCCGTCGCGGCGTCGTCTGCGCTATACCAGACGCCCGGATTGTCGTCGTCCAGGTCCAGGAAGGTGAAGATCAGGTCGAAGTCCGGAGACTTATCCGCACTTCCGCCACCGGCAAACACGCCGCCGTCGTTCATCAGAGTGGACGACAGGTTGCCGGAGTTCCAGATGAT
>JAZGDW010000022.1:0-9781 GCA_036478295.1 Candidatus Krumholzibacteriia bacterium | reverse complement strand
TCGGATTTTCGCGCGGGCGAACATATCCGGCTTGAGTTTGAGGTCGGGGTTGTCGATGTTTACGCGCACCCGGACCGTGCGTGTCTCTGGGTTCAGGAAGGGATCGGTAAAAGATATGTACCCCTTGAACGATTCCCCAGGAAATGCCCGTGTTTCGATATCGACGTACAGTGACTTGTTAGCACGAATCAGGTCCATACCGCATTTGTGGCAGGTCCCCGGCACCTTCGATGTGACCTCCGGATGCATCGTGCATTCGTAATAATCATCCGGGCGCTTCTCGTACAGGTATGTTATCTCGTCTTCGTAGATGTCCGCATAGAGCCAGACGCGCGTCAGGTCGGCAATGTGAAAGAGCACGTCGCCTTCCTTGACGTACATACCGGGGTAGGCTTTTTTGTGAATGACCGTACCTCCCTGCGGTGCGTAGATCGTGACGTGGGCGTCGAGGTCTTTGCTCTTTTCGATCGCGTCTATCTGGGTCTCGTTCAGCCCCAGCCACACGAGGCGCTGCCGGGTCGAAGCGATGAGCTTCTCCGCGTTACGGACCGCCTCCGCAAAACCGCTATCCTTTACCTTCTCCAGACTCTCGACGGCCAGCAGGTACTCGCGCTTGGTCGAAATAAGGTCCGGGCTGTACATCTCCACCAGCGGGTGTCCCTTGTTAACCGTCACGCCGGTAAAGTCGATGAAGAGCCGGTCGATGCGGCCTCCGACCCAGGCGGAAACCACTTCGCGCCGGGTCTCGTCGTAGTCGATCTTGCCGTAAGCGTCGATTTCCCGGAACAACTTGCGGCGCTTCACCGGCTCGACCGTGATGCCCGTCAGTTGAATCTGCTGCGGGGTCACCGTAATCGATCCGGAGCCTTCCTCGTCACCCGCTTCCTTCTCGACCAGTGACATCCCGCATATCGGGCAGTCACCCGGCTGCGACAGGCGGATGTCGGGATGCATTGGACACGTGTAGTACGTACCGGTCTCGACCCCCGCGCTCTCGAACGGCAGAAGTTTCAGTACGCTGTCCCGCGAGGCCGGGATGGCGAATACGACCGCCACGATAGCGGCCATGATGATCGGTACTCTCAGTCGGCTGAGAATCGTTGTCTTGTTGTTGTCCATGATGCCTGCCTTTTACCTTATTTCTCGCCGTCGCGGCGCCGGTCGGCGATTGCCACCGCCGCGGGTGACGCGCTAGCGGCGATTACTGAATTGGTCCAGCCCTGCGCCCAGGGCGCGTTCGAGATCCACATGCTGCCTGCCGAGATCGGCCACCAGTGTGATGCGCGTCTGCCGCAGTGAAAGCAGCATGCGCTGGCTATCCAGATAATTTAAAAAATCAACCTTGCCCGTTTGATATCCGGCTTCTGAAGCGAGAAACGTTTGCTGCGCCTGCGGGATAATCACGCCGTCATAAAGTCTCACCAGTTCGTGGGCGGCGGTGACCCGTGAGTAGGTATCCTGCACCTCGCTGGCGATTTTTGTACGTAGCCCGGCACGCCGGTTTCTAGCCATCGCGATGTTGGCTTCGGCTTCTCGCACACGCGCACGCCGCTTGCCCAGCCAGATGGGCAGGTTGATCGCCGCCTTCAACTGGAGAACGTCCTTGCCGTTATCCTCCAGCAGCGCCAACGGGCGCTCGTCCACAAACGTATAGTTGACCGACAGCGTCAGATCCGGGTAGTACTCGCGCCGCGCCAGGGCCCGGGCGGCCTGTGCTTTTTCTATATTCACTCCGGCGGCGGCGAGCTCCGGGCGGTCGTCGCGGGCCCGTGCGTACAGTGCATCGATGTCCTCGCCACCGAGGACGCGCGGCTCGAGACGGGGCTGGGCGAGCGGCGCGTCGGGAACCCGGTCGAGGTAATGATTCAAGCGCGCCGACACGCTTTTCAGGTCGCGCCTGAGCGTCGTCAGTTTGTCTTCGAGCGCGGATAGTGACAGCTGCGCCTTCAGCACGTCCTGCTGGGTAACGATGCCGGACGCGTAACGGACTTGTGCCACATCCTGCATGCGCCGGATGACGTCTTTCTCTTCTTCGGTTACCCGGATCACATGAAAGACGCGGTAGTAATCGTAGTAGGAACGCGATACGTCATGGACCAGATCGAGCAGGCGCTCTTCGTAGGTGCGCTCCCACACCTCCGCATCTTTTCGTGCGATCTGTCCGCGGAGGGAGAGCTTGCCGGGAAAGGGTAATTTTTGCGAAAGTCCCACGACGTTTTCCTGCGGGCCGACACGGGTTTCCGGAGTGCGCGCGAAAAAACCATACGAGAGCATCGGGTCGGGAAGCGCGCTGACCTGGGCGGCGACTTCGGTACTGGCCGTGTGCCGGTCGGCCCAGGACTGGAGCAGTGGATTCTTCGCCACCGCATAGGCGACGAATTCCGCGAGACCCGCGGTGGTTCCGAGCGTGGTTTCAGCGGGCGCTGTTTCACCGGGCGCTGTTTCGGCGGGCGCGTCCCGCTCGGGCGCCTGGCCGGTGGCCGGGGTCAGCGTCTCGCCGGCGGCCGGCGTCGGCAACTGGCCCGCGGCGGGCTCGGGGAATTGACCCGCCGCGGCGGGGTACGCACTTAGCACGAGTGCCCACCCGCACGCGAGGCCGATTGCCTGTTTTCTAACGCTGAACCGTTGTCTGATCATGTGAATTCTCTCCGTTTGCATACCTGTACCCGGTGCCCGAATCTTTTTCCTACCGCAATAAGGGTGCCAGCAAGGACAACCCGACGATACGCACTGTATCCTATTATGTAATTTGGAGTTACACTGTAGATGCGTGGTGGCCCGGAACGTTCGTATGAAGGGAATTGAACAATATTCTACAGCTACTGTAGGATTTTATACACTCTTGGTTCCCAGTGTCCAGCCGGGCAGCGCCTGGACGGGTACCCGGCCTCGTACGTGATCCGCCTCTCTTGTTTCCCGTTGGACTCCCCTTTGCGTTGCGGTGTATATTTTCCTGGGCAAACGAATGAAAAAACATTGCGAATTGTTTCACAAGAGTTATACTATTTCCGTAACCCGGTTAATCAATATATTCAACCCAGACGAGGTTCAGGTATGAAGCGCAAGAATGGAAGAGTCGTGTTTGGCATCGTCATCGTGGTGGCGGCGCTCGTGTATTTCGGCGTTGCCGGGTTCGAGGAAGGAAAGGCCTACTACAAGACCATCGAAGAGTTGACTGACCTGGGCGACCGCGCCTACGACAAGCGGCTTCGCGTGGGCGGCACCGTTGTCGAGGGTTCGATCTCGAAAGCGGGCACCGGTCTTACCTTTCAGCTCGAGCAAAACGACTTGAAACTCACCGTGGTCTATACCGGCACCTCCCCCGTGCCCGACACGTTCAAGGACGGCGCCGAGGCACTGTGCGACGGCACCTACCAGGTGGACGGCACCTTCAAAGCCACGGCGATCCAGGCCAAGTGCGCGTCCAAGTACGAGGCGGAGTACGGCACCGCCGCCGCGGAGAATTAATCTACGTCACTTTGCCTGCGCGGCTCCGACCGCGCCGTTGCGCCCAGTGCGTGGGCGCATCTGATCACCGCTGCCTGAACGAGCGAGGTCTCCTGTGGCAAACTTTGGCAATCTTTCCCTCACGCTTGCGTTCGTTTTTGCGATCTATTCCATTCTCGCACTGTCCATCGGGCTCAAGACCCGCCGCAGAGAGCTGGTCAAGTCAGGGCAACGCGCCGTCTATGCGTACTTCGTATTCGTAACCTGCGCCGTTTTCAGCCTCCTCTACCTCCTGGCCACGAGCAATTTCCGTATCGAGTACGTCGCCAGCGTCAGCAATCAGGCGATGCCTTTCTATTACAAACTCGCGGCCCTGTGGGGTGGGCAAGAGGGGTCCCTGCTCTTCTGGACCTGGATCATTGTCATCTACGCAGCCGTTGTCGTTTTTCGAAACCGCCACCGCCGCACCGACCTGGTGCCGGCAGCACTCGCCGTCATGTCGCTGACGGTGCTGTTTTTTCTCTTTCTCAACCGCTTTTCTGAAAGTCCGTTCAAGGAACTGGCCATGGCACACGCGGGCGGGGGTGACCCGACGCCGTTCACGCCGGCTGACGGTCAGGGCTTGAACCCGCTGCTGCAGCATCCGGTGATGGTCATCCATCCCCCCATCCTCTACTTGGGGTACGTGGGAATGGTGGTACCGTTCGCGTTCGCGATGGCCGCGCTCATAACGCGTGAACTGGGCAACGCCTGGATTACGCTGATCCGCCGCTGGACGCTTGTCGCGTGGGGATTCCTCGGACTCGGCATCCTGCTCGGCGGTAAGTGGGCGTACATGGAGCTCGGCTGGGGCGGTTACTGGGCGTGGGACCCGGTGGAGAACGCATCGCTGATGCCGTGGCTCACGGCCACCGCGTTCCTGCACTCGGTCATCGTGCAGGAAAAGAAGAACATGCTCAAGGTGTGGAATGTCGTGCTCATCATCGCGACCTATCTTCTGGTGATTTTCGGCACTTTCCTCACCCGAAGCGGCGTCGTGTCTTCGGTGCACGCGTTCGCGGAATCCTCGATCGGTCCGTTTTTCGTGGGCTACATCACGATCGTCGGCGCCGCGTGCGTCATGCTGGTTTTTTCGCGTCTGCAGTATCTCCGCAGTGACAACGAACTCGATTCGATTGTGTCGCGCGAGAGCAGCTTTCTTTTTAATAATCTGGTGTTTCTCGGCGCCTGCTTCGCCGTCCTGTGGGGTACGGTCTTTCCCGTGCTGTCGGAGGCGATTCAGGGCGAGAAGATCACGGTGGGCGCGCCGTTCTTCAACAAGATAAACATTCCCGTCGGGTTGTTCCTGCTGTTCCTGACCGGCGTGGGGCCGCTGCTCGCGTGGCGCAAGACGTCGCTGCGCAGTCTGAGGAAGAATTTTTTGTGGCCGCTGGCCGCCGGCGCCGTGGTCGCCGTGGCGTTGTTCGCCGCGGGTGTGAGGGGTTTCTACGCATTGGTGGCACTCTATCTCTGTGTGTTCGTCACGCTGACCATCGTCCTGGAGTATTACCGGGGCATCCGCACCCGCATGCGCGCGCACGGTGAGCTTGCCCACGAGGCGCTCTTCAGACTGGTGTCGAAAGGCAAACGTCGGTACGGTGGTTACATCGTTCACTTCGGCATCGTGCTCATTTTTCTCGGGTTCACCGGCAACGCGTTCAACAAGGAGACACAGGGTGAAGTAAAAGAGGGAGAAACGCTGTCGATCGGAAGCTACGAACTCCGCTGCGAGCGGATTTTCGAGGGCGAGAAGGGCACGTATACCTATCTCGCCGCTGATTTGAGCGTCACCAAGAACGGCAAGCCCCTGGGCACGCTCACGCCGGAGAAGCGTTACTATTCGGCGAGCGAGCAGCCGACTACCGAAGTCGCCCTGCGCTCGACGCTGGTCGAGGACCTCTACACGGTGTTTGCCGGAATGACCGACGACCGGCAGCGCGCGGTCATCCAGCTTTACCTGAATCCGCTGGTCGCGTGGGTGTGGATCGGCACGCTGGTGCTGGTCTTCGGCACCATCGTCGCCATCCTGCCCGATGCGCACGAGGCGAGCATCCAGCGCAAGAAGAAACAGCTGGAGAGACTGCTCAGATCGACGGAGAAGATGTGAGCCGCACCCCATTGATCGTGACGGCGCTGGTCGTCGCAGTGCTCGCCACCGTCGTCGTGGCGCTCGTGGTGTTGCCCGAAGCGACGCGAGCGCAATCGGCCAAGTCGTCGCTCACCGACCCCGCCCAGGCGGAGATGTTCAACAGCGTCTCGGACAGACTGGTCTGCCAGTGCGGGTGCAGCATGATTCTTCGCGTGTGCAACCACTTCGAGTGTCCTTCCGCCATACCGATGCGCAAGGCCATCGAAGAGCAGATACTGGCCGGCGTCACCGAGAAGGCCATCGTCGCGGGCTTCGTCGAAGAGTACGGCATGGTCGTGCTGGCGACGCCGCCGCTCAAAGGAATCAATCTCGCCGCCTGGGTCATGCCCGGTTTTGTGATCTTGATCGGACTTTTTCTCGTGCTCTATTTCGTCTCAAGCTGGGTCACCAAGAAGAAGGCCAGGCAGGCTGTGGCGGGACCGGCCATGGACCCGGCCGTCGCGTCGCGCATAGAGGAAGAACTAAAGGCACGGGACTAACCATGGTCTACACGATTATCGCATTCCTGACCGCAGGCGCCCTCATCTTCATCGCGCATCCGCTCCTGGCGCGCAGGCACGTGATCGATCTCGAGGAGCTCTTCGATCTTGGGGATACACGGCAGCGCCGCTACCTCGACGGCAAGAAAGTGTCTATTATGGATAACCTCAAGGAGCTCGATTTCGAGTACGAGATGGGAAAGCTCTCCGACGAGGATTACAACCGGCTGCGGCAGGGATATCTGCAGGAGGCCCAGGAGACCATCCAGGCCATCGACCAACTCAAAGTCCGGGAAGAAATCGAAGAGCTAATCGAGAGCGAAGTGCGCAGCCGGAGACGTACTGAGTGAGGGACGACGATGGCGCACGTACCGCGTTTTTTGATTCGTTTTACACTACTGAAATGAACCGCTCCATGAAGGCATCGCCGAAAGCATCGCCCACGTGCACCGGTTATCCCCCTGCGCCCTTCGCGGCGCCGCTCGTCGCGGCCCTGGTCGCATTTCTGGTCGCGCTTTTTCCTTTGCCTTCGTACTCGTTTCAGATTCACGGCCGCGTGGTCAACGGCACCACCGATCAGCCGGTGACGGACGCCACGATAACCGTAGTGAACCCCAGCGGCGGCATGCTGGTGGAGAAGGAAGTGAAGGTCCGTGATGCCGCGGGCAATTTTGTCGTGGAAAATCTCGACGGGTCGAATCCGGTTTATCTGCTCCGCGTGTCGTACGAGGGTGTCAACTATACCGAAATGGTTCAGTTCGACGGCCGGGACCCATACACGTTGGAGATCTCGGTCTACGAGCCGATGACTTCCTGGGAGAACGTGCATGTTTCCGTACCGCACTTCATCGTCATGCGGAGTCAAGACACGCTAAGCGTCAACAAGTTCTACGAGATAACCAACCACAGCTCGCCGCCGAGGACACTGACCTCTCCTTTTCCGTTCTACGTACCGCAAGACCGTATCTCGCTCAACTCGTGCACCGTCATGTCGCTGGGAATACCGCTGTCGCGCACACCGGCGCCGACGGATGAAGCGGGTTTTTATAGCGTGGCATACCCCTTCAAGCCGGGCGGGACGCAGCTATCCGTATCGATGGACCTGCCGTATCACGGTGAGACCTACACATATAATGAACCGCTGAAATACGACATCGACGAACTGGTCATCCTGGTGAGCGATCCGACACTCCAGGTCACGCGTGGCGGTCAGCCTGTCGAGCGCACCGAAGACATGCGTGGTTTTGCAAGCTACCGTATGGCCGGTCTCGAGAGCGGCTCGACCCTTTCTCTCACCTTCACGGGCGGCAGCGCAGTAGCAGGAGGCTTCACGGGCGACTCCGGGGGAGGCGGCGGCGTGCCCGCGGGGCACGGTATCATTATCGTCCCCAACGAGACACAAGGCGTGTCGATTGCGCTCATGGTCGTACTCGGCTTCGTACTCGTGGGGCTGCTCGCGTTCATAGCCGGTAGACCGAAGTCGGCTGAAATGGAGCAAGAGGCGCTTCTCGCCCATAGAGAAATACTGCTCGACCAGCTGGCACGGCTGGACGATTTGAACCAAACCCTCGCCCTGTCCGAGAAGATGTACCAGATCAAGCGTACCGAGCTCGTCAACGACCTCGCGCAGGTCTACTACCGCGCGAAGTTCGACGGCGGACCACAGACTAAGAAGAAGAAGAAACGAAAAGGGGTCGCGCGTGTCTAGCGGCGAAGCCACCACCGCGTCCGCCGGCGAAACCATCCTCAGGACGAACCAGCTCACCAAACACTTCGGCAGCTTTATTGCACTCAACGCTACTTCGTTGCAGCTCACCCGCGGCGAGTGCCTGACCGTATTCGGCCGGAACGGCGCCGGCAAGACCACTCTATTGAAGATTATCGCGACGCTGATCCGGTCGTATACCGGTGACGTGTACCTCTTCGACCAGGAGCTCAAGAAGGCGGGCGGCGACATCCGGCGCCGCATCGGTTTTGTCTCCCACGACAGCTTTCTCTACGAGGATCTGCCCGTCCTCGACAATTTGATTTTCTATGCCCGGCTGTACAGACTCGACGATCCGCCTGGACGCGCACGCCGCACGATCGACGACATGGGCCTCGAAGCCAAGACCGCCACGCCGGTCAGGTCGCTTAGCCGGGGCATGAAGCAGAGGCTGTCGCTCGGGCGGGCGTTCATCCATGAGCCGGAGCTCTTGCTGCTCGACGAGCCGTTTACCGGACTCGATGAGAGCGCCGCGGATCTGCTCGACGGCCGCATCGCCCGCTTCAAAGAAGGCGGCGGCTCGCTCATGATGGCGACGCACAACGCCGAGCGGGGCTGGCGACATGCCGACCACATCGCCGTACTCGACCGGGGAACGGTCGTGTACGAATCGGCGGTGTCGGATACGTCGTTCGATGCGTTTCATGCGACGTACCGGGATATCTTGTCGAGCTAGGGCGGGCTGGTCGGGGGCCATGACACGAGAATCGACCCGGGCGCGGACGTTTGCCACTCTGACACGAGGATCCATGCGACACACCATCGCCACCATACTGTGGAAAGACCTCAAGATCGAGCTTCGCACCAAGGAAGCGTTTAGCGCGTCATTCGTTTTTTCCGTGCTGGTGCTGGTGATATTCAATTTTACGATGGATCTCACCAGCGATGAAGCGCTTAAACTTGGTGCGGGTTTCTTGTGGGTGGCGTTTGCCTTCGCCGGCATCCTGTCGCTCAACCGGTCGTTCGCCCTGGAGAAGGCGGAAAACTGCCTGCACGGCCTCTTGCTCGCGCCGGTTGACCGTGGCGGTATCTTTCTCGGCAAATTCATCGCGAACACCCTGGTCATGCTCGTCACCGAGATTATCATCCTGCCGCTCTTTGCCATTTTCTTCAATGTCGACATCGGCGAGCGGCTGTGGTTGTTGCTCGTCATACTAGTGCTCGGCACCGTCGGCTTCTCATCGGTCGGCACGCTTTTCGCGGCGATGGCCGTGCACACGCGCATGCGCGAAGTGCTGCTGCCGGTGCTGCTCTTGCCGATCACGGTGCCGGTCCTCATCGCCGCGGTGGAAACCACCGCGTACGCCCTCGGCGCGCAGGAAGGTGTTTCCTTCTGGTTCAAGCTTCTGGTAACGTATGACGTGATTTTTGTGACCGCGTCTTTTCTTGCGTTCGAGTACGTGATACAGGAATAGCGACCATGACTACCCACGAAGACAGCCGGCACAACGCCGGTACGGCACAATCGAAACCAACCGGCGGCGCGGCCCCGCGCTCCGATACCGATCTCGCCCCGCGAATGCCGGGGCCGCTGTTGATTGTGAGCGCGGTGTTCATGCTCGTCGCTCTGTACATGGCGCTGATCTACGCGCCGCGCGAGCAGACCATGGGCGACGTCCAGCGTATCTTTTATTTTCACGTCCCGTCGGCGTGGGTCGCATTCTTTGCTTTTTTTCTGGTTTTCGTTTTTAGCTCCGCCTATCTCGTGCGCGGCGGCAAGAAATGGGACACCCGGGCCGCCGCCGCGGCTGAAGTTGGCATTCTGTTTTGTACGCTGGTACTGATTACCGGACCCATCTGGGCCAAGCCGGTGTGGGGCATCTGGTGGACGTGGGATGCGCGGCTGACGCTCACGCTGGTGTTGTGGCTCATTTACGTCGGCTACCTGATGCTCCGCCACTA
>JAZGDW010000219.1:0-4220 GCA_036478295.1 Candidatus Krumholzibacteriia bacterium | reverse complement strand
CCACCAGCTTGCGGTTGGCCTCGGATGCCTCCGTGCCGTAGGGTTCCACGCCCTTCATGGGATGACGGGTTTCGGGTGTATCAATGCCGATATATCTAATCGTGACGCGATCTCCGAACACGCAGCAAACCTCAACGCTGTCCCCGTCGATCACCCGGACGACTTGGACGGTGGCTGAATCACCTTGAGATGCGACAGGAGAGGGGAGGAGGAGGGTCAGCAGTAATCCAAGCCACCACGACCGGAAAATCATGGCCTGCCGCACAGCTCAGGACCTCCTAGGGTGCCGTTACTCTCTCCGAGGGTCCGAGGTCAAGCAAAATCTTCAAAAGTCCTGGCATGACTGGGCAAACTTTGCATTCTCTATAAGGACGGCTCCGGGACCTATCAGCACCACTCCCTATCCTCAAATCACAACAACTCCTTGCAAACAAACCGCTTAATTGATTGCCGTGTGCTCCGGCTGGCGTTGGCATGTGGTATGCAGAACCGCTCTTATACGGTGATCTGAATCATAATAATAGCTGATTACCGTCATTGTGGTGGTAGCCAAGTGAACCTGGGTGAACATATCTTCCGGGGCCACTTCTGGCAGTTCAGTAGGTGCACCAAACACTCAGACGCCTTCCAGGCGAAGCACCGCCCGGAGGGCCTTTTGATTTTTACCTCGGATATCTTAACCATTTCCATGACCCTGAAAGGTCGTATGTTCGCCCACAAAGGAGGAAATGTTGAACGAGCAATTGAACACGATTTCTGCATTTCTGGATGCGAACTCGAAAGTGATCACGCTGGAAGCGGTATATAAGAAAGCTAGGCAAATGGTAGGAGGGCCCACACTATGAACGTCCTCAGTGCAAAAACGAAAAGGATCGCAGGGGCGGTAACGTTCTCCGTCCTGTTCGTCTGGCTGGCCACGTTGCCCGCTTCAGGCAACAAGTCCGCTCCTCCCAAGAACCAGATTATTCCGGACCATTACATCGTGGTCTTCACCAACGAGGTTCTCGATCCGCTCCAAGAAGCAGCGGAATTGGCCCGAGCGCATGGCTTCACCCTTCGCCACGTCTATTCGGCGGCGCTCAAAGGCTTCGCTGCCGTCATCCCCCCTGCGCGCCTCGATGCGGTGCGGTTCGACCCTTGGGTGCAGCTGGTGGAGCAAGAGCGGGCGTATGAGCTCGACGTGCAAGATCTCCCGACGGGGATCGATCGGATCGAAGCCGACAAGAATCCGAACGCTGTCACAGTCAACCTCGACGTGGCCATCCTCGACAGCGGCATAGACCAAGACCACCCTGACTTGCACGTAGTAGGTGGCATCAACTTCGCCGGCGGTCCGGCGAGCAAGTGGGATGACGGGAACGGCCACGGGACGCACGTCGCTGGAATAGTTGGAGCCAAAGACAACGGCATCGGCGTGGTGGGGGTGGCCCCTGGAGTCCGGCTGTGGGCGGTCAAGGTGTGCAAGAACGGGGGCCTCTGCCTGACTGGAGACATGGTAGCCGGGATCGACTGGGTAGCGGCGCGAAAGGCGGAATTCAGGGTAAGCGCCGGGGCAAGCGGCATCGACTTCACCGCTGCTAACATGAGCATCAGCACCAGCGACGATGCGAACGAGTGCACCGGATCTTCAGGGGCGGTGCACGAGGTTATCTGCGGGCTAGTCGACGAAGGGGTCGTTTTCGTCCTGTCAGCCGGGAATGAAGGCCGTGTGAAGGACGCCTTCCCCGAAGTCCTCGCCGTTTCGGCGCTGGCCGACTTCGACGGGAAGGGCGGTGGGTTCGGTTTACCCACCTGCTCTATCAGTCCGAATGAGTCTGACGACTCTCTGGCCGAATTCAGCAACTTCGGACCGGGAGTGGACATCGCGGCGCCGGGTGTCTGCATCCTTTCCACCTCGAACGACGGCGGTGTCAATACCTTGAGCGGAACGTCGATGGCGGCTCCCCACGTGGCGGGTGCGGTGGCTTTGTACATACACGCCAATTCAGACGTTGCACCGGCCATGGACGCGGCGGGGGTGGACGCCATCGAAGCCGCGATCATCGGTGCCGCACTGCCCGAGGGCATTACCGAGACTAACCCGTGCAGCTACAACAACGAGTTCGGTTCGAGCGAGCCGATGTTGTTCGTCAATGCGACGTCGTTCGGCGGCGACGGGACTTGCGAGGTAGCCGGCCCTCCTGCGCCGGTCACGGACATCGCGATCACAGCGGTCACTGCACCGAGCTCCGTGGTACAGGGTGACGTGGTTAGCGTTGACGTTACCGTGAAGAACGTGGGGAACCAGGACGTGGGCTTCGATGTCACTCTTGAGGACCTCACTGACGTCGTTAGCATCGGCACGGAGGCGGTTACCAGCCTTGCCGCCGGGGCCTCTGTGACCCTCACCTACTCGTGGATCACCGCCGGTGCCAGCTTTGGGAGCCACACCCTGGAGGGTGGCCATACCCTCGCCGATGACAACAACACCAATGACGCTGCCACCACCACGGTGACCGTCAACGAGCTCACCGGCGCACCGCTGGTGAACGCTTGCAATCCGAACAACGCGAACCCAGGCGATCGGCGGACTGTCGCAGTTACCGGCTCTAACTTCCAGGACGGTGCTACTGCCGACTTCGGTGAGCGGATTGTCGTTCAGAACGTCACCTTCGTGAGCTCGAACCAGCTGGATGTCCAGATCAGGGTGCATCGCCGGGCCGCTTCGGGTCCCAGGGACGTTACGGTCATCAACCCGGACCTCCAAAGCGGCACAGCGAGTTGCTTCACCGTGAACTGAGGCGCCGACACAAAGCGAACGAGGAAAGGCACGGTACGCACCGTGCCTTTCTGTTTCTTGAGGAAGTGTGGAACATGGCAGGCACGCGGCGTAGGTTACGGCAGATGCCGTCCCCCACCGGCATGACGGTCGCCGCGTTCGCAGGTCGGGGGTTCTCATGGGGACTGCTCGCGCAACGGGACTGATGGCGCTGCTTCTCCTCTTAGGCACGGCCACGACGTTCTCGTGCGCCACCGTGATGGAAACACCGCCGCCGCAGGTCGAGATCGCGGTTGCTACCGACAAGGGCGTGTACGCACCCAACGAGCCGATTCGGCTCGAGATGGTCGTCAGGAACCGCACCGACGAAGTCGTCGTCTTCGAGTTCTCGTCCGGCCAGCGCTTCGACTTCGTGATCGTGGATGAGGCTGGTACCGTCGTGTGGCGCTGGAGCGCTGACAAGGCGTTCATCACGGTGCTTGGCGAAGAACAGTTGGCACCGGGCGAGTCATTGAGCTACGAGGAGCGCTTCGAGGGTGCGCTGTCACCGGGGACGTACACGGTACTCGGTATGTTGGTTTCGAGTAACGAGCCTTTGGAGGCTAGCACGACGTTTGATGTCAGTGAGGAGTGGTTCATACACCTTCCCCCGAGGCGAAGGATGCCCGAAGGATAGAGCGGGGTCAGGAACGACTGCGGGGTCAGGCATGCGTTTTTGACTTTTTGTGAGAGAGGAAAACGGCTAGTGCCCTCAACCGGCTAACCCGAGGGAGGGGTTGAAGCGGTCCGGGCAGATTCGGCTTGACAAGGGTTGTACTTATTACGGTACAAAGAAGGCACATCCAGGGGACAGTTGGGGTTGTCGCGGCGCCGATTTATACGTAAGCCGAGCCCTTAGCTCTCAAGACTCAGCTCTCAGCATGTAGCAGTCATGGAAACCGGGGTGACCATGGTCCCCGGCCCACCGCAGGCACAATCGTTGGCGCATCACGCACTCTCACGCCATCCACAATAAGCATCCCACGGGCGTCGGGGCAACTCGGCGCTCGTGGTGTTTCAAAACCACCTGTTTTGGGACCGCTGATTTCCGCGACGCAAGCGCCCGATTCGACACACCTCAATTTGCCGCACCTACGGGGGGTTTTGGGACAGCTCCAGGATTCCTACCGGTAGCGCACTGGTAGCAGCGTCTTGGAACTATTTGGTTTTCTTGAGGTCGGCAAGCAGAATCTGATTAGCAATTAGCAGGTCGGAGGTTCCGCTAGGAGGACACTTCTGGCTCCTTGATTAAGACAATTCTAAAATCAGAAAATCGTTTATTTAGGAGCATCCTCATTACAACGGGCCCAACAAGGGGTCCAACAATCAAAACGACAATCCCACTAGCAAGTAGAGTCAATCGGAGGCCGGTTTCGGGATCTACTCGCGCAATGGCCGACACGATTGCTGAAATAATACCTAC
>JAZGDW010000218.1:0-6370 GCA_036478295.1 Candidatus Krumholzibacteriia bacterium | reverse complement strand
CCGGTAGATGAGAACGGCCGCGATCACCGCCAGCGACAGCGGCAGCCACGGGGTCGCCCATCCCAACCACCCCAGGGGGCCGAACCGCTGGAGAAAGAGCTGCAGCCAGCCGGCCGCGATGACGAGGACGATCAGTCCCGCTTTACCGGGAGGCCTCGGGGGCGCAGTAGCCTTATCGGAGCGTGTTTGCATGTTTGCGCGAAGCCGTCGGTTATCCACGGGCTTCAAAACATGATACCAGAAACGGGGTTGGGAGTGTCGGCCGCGTGGACCTGAAGCTAGCGGATGGATTTGATTTCACCGATCACCCAGCGACTTCCTTCCAGGTGAAGTGAAACGTATATCTTGTCTTTGAACGTTCTGCCGTCGTCGTTTCTTTTGTACGAACGCTCCGCGACGGCATAGACCTTGTTGCGGCCGTCCGATACATTGCGGAACTGCACGAACTCGAATTTGCTGGTGATGGTATACTTGAAAAGATCTTTGAGCAGGTAGTGGCTCTGGTTCTTGCTGAAGGCGCCGCCGACAGGTCCCGTTCCCTCGATGGAAATAGCGACCTTGCCCTTGCCGTAGTGGCGGAGGATCCTCTGCACGTTCTCTTTGCGCCAGCCCTGCTCGATGTCGGCGAACACGGCGAGGGGCCCCAATACGTCCGCTTTCTTGGACACCGAGTGGCGATCGACCGCCGGCTCACCGCTTTTCTCCGTGGTCTTTGGCGACCGCGTCTTCTTGGTTTTCTCCTGTGCATCCCGTGCAAGTGGGTGCGCCACAACAACAAGCACCCAACCACAGACGGCCAGTAGCGCAATTCCTATAAAGAGTGTTTTTCTCATGATGACACGCCGGGCAAACCAGTTTTAAATCGCAATGTCTATGCCAGATGGTATCCATTGGCAATAAACACATTACGGCGCACGATGGCGGCGGGGTTGTACTCGTCCGGGGACGCACTGTCGTCAATAAAGGTCAGCCCGGCCGTCGGATGCGGCCAATCAGGGCCACGTGCGGGTGACAATGATCCATAGAATCACGCAGCCCATTGAGAGCTTTGCGGCGACGCTGGCGGCCTTGCCGACGAGAGACCAGAACCCGATGCGCAGCGCCGGCTCCACCTGCCGATCCCTCGCCAGCTCGCCGAGGACGGCCCCGGTGAATGCACCGGCAAAGCCGAAAATCACGCTGCCCAGGGGCGGGACGACGGGCGCACCCAGGAGAACGCCGGCCAGGCCGCCGGCAATACTGCCGATGACCCCCCATTTGCTGCCGCCACGGCGGGCGACGATCACCGCACCGAGCACGGCCTCGATGACCTCACCGACAACGGCGAGTCCCACGCAAAGCAGAAGATACGGCCACGTCATCGCCGCGAACTTGCTGATGAGCGCGACGATGAGCGCCACACCGACCAGAATCCAGTTGCCGGGAATGCCAACCGCGGTCGAGAGCAGCACCACTGTCAGAACGATATAGAGGACAACGAAGAGGAACTTGTAGAGGAGAATCTCCACGGGGCCAAGTTGGTTACTTTCTTCGTTTTCTTCGCCGGACGCGCCAATCCTCCCACTCCACCAGGACCGGGCTCGCGATGAATATCGACGAATAGGTACCGATGACCACGCCGACGAGCAGCGTCAGCGCGAAATCGCGGATGACGGGCCCGCCGAGTACAGCCAGGCATGTTACGACGATCAGTGTGGTCATCGAAGTAATGATCGTGCGGGACAGGGTCTCGTTCACCGACGCGTTCACGACCACCTGATATCCTTCCCGCTTGCGGGACCGAAGGTTTTCGCGAATGCGGTCGAACACCACGATGGTGTCGTTCAAGGAATAGCCGACGACGGTCAGGATGGCTGCCATGACCGGAATCGACAGTTCCCTGTTGGTGACCGAAAAGAATCCGAGCGTAAAGAGGACATCGTGAATGAGCGCGATGATCGCGGCAATGGCGAAGCGAAACTCGAACCGCCACGAAATATAGACCACGATAAGGACGAGCGAGTAGATGATGGTCCAGAAAGCGGATGTCTTCAATTCGGCGCCGATTTTCGGGCCGACGGACTCGACGCGCCGCATGTCGATGCTGTCACGCCTCGCGTCTTGCTGGACAAACCTCTGGTCGAGTACGTTTCCGATCCGGGCCGAGGCTTCCGCGGGGTCACCGATGGCCTTGATCTTGATGAGAATTTCTTCCTCGCTGCCGAAGTGAGTCACCTCGGCGCCGGAAAACCCCTCATCGGCGAGCACCTGGCGGACTTCCGTCAGCTCGACGGGAGGATCGAAACGAACCTCGACCAGGGTGCCGCCTGCGAAATCGATACTGGTATTGAAGCCACGGTGAACGGCGACCGAGACGAAGCCAGCGCCGATCAGGACAAGCGAGAGGGTCGCCGCACGGCGGCGTGCCCCGATAAAATTGATCCTCGGGTTCCTGAAAAACTGCATTTACAATCCTCTTATTAAATACTCAGTTTGCGCAGAGACCATCTCGACGTAATGAGCTCGTACACGACCCGTGTACACATGAGCGCGGTAAACATACTGGCCGCGATGCCCCATATCAACACGGTCGCGAAACCCTTGATCGGCCCCGTCCCGAACTGCCACAGCACAAGGGCGGTGATAAGCGTGGTAAGATTCGCGTCGAGAATCGTCGTGAACGCGCGGTCGTAGCCGCTGTCGATCGCACTGCGCACGGTCTTGGCCTTGGCAAGCTCTTCACGGATCCTCTCGAAGATGAGCACGTTCGCGTCGACCGCTATACCAATGGTCAGAATGAGACCCGCTATACCGGGCAGCGTGAGCGCCGCGTGCAATTGTGCCAGCACGGCGAGCACAATGACGAGGTTGAGTACGAGTGCGCCGCAGGCCAGCAGGCCCGAAAACCGGTAGTAAATCAACATGAAGAGCAGCACGGTAATGAAACCGTAGATCGCCGCCCTGACGCCCAGGGTGATCGAGTCTTGTCCCAGGGTCGGTCCCACCGTACGCTCTTCTTTGATGTCGATGCGCACGGGCAGCGCGCCGGCCCGCAGCACGATGGCGAGATCGTTGGCCTCTTCGTCGGTGAAACCGCCCGTTATCCGGCCTTCACCACCGGGTATCTTGCTCTGTACCACGGGCGCCGAGTGAACCTGCCCATCGAGGACAATCGCGATGCGCCGACCGATGTTCTCACCGGTAAACCGCGAAAATACGAGCGCCCCCCTGCGGTCGAGTGTGAAAGAGATGTTGAGCGAGCTCGGGTCGTCGGGGTCGGGTCGCGTGGTGGCGTTGACCAGGCTCGCCCCGGAAAGCGTTGGTTCCTTTTCCACCAGGTAGAGCAGCCTGCCCAGGCCGCCCCCCTGCAGTGGCTGCGCCACGGAGTGCCACAAAAAGACTGATCCCCGGGGCAGCACCGCCTTGGCCTGCGACGTGTTGAGGAGAAGGTCGACGGTTTGTTTCTGCCTCTCGTCCATGACCGCCGCGCCGCCGAAGGCGGTAACCAGATACGAGGTGAACGGCCGGTCGTCGCTGACCGACAGGGGCACCTCCAGGTCCCGCGTTGCCGGCAGGGCCGGCAGCAGGGAGTCGAGCAGGGTGGGGGTACCCTGTTCGTTCGCGGCCACGTCGGTCGGCGGCTGCTCACCTTCGGGTGTCTCCGTGTCCGCCTGCTGTGCCGTCGTGTCGACGCGGGTGCCGACCACTGTGACGCCCTCAAGGACCCGGTCGAGATCGTTCAGTACGTTTACGAGTTCTTCCTGGTCCCGCACCAGTTTGAACTCGAGGAGTGCGGTGCGACCGATCAGCGCCTTGGCGCGCACGGGGTCCTGCAAACCGGGAAGCTGAACGATAATGCGCCGCTTGCCCTGTTTCTGAATCACCGGTTCCGCCACACCGAACTGGTCCACGCGGTTGCGGAGAATCTTGAGCGTGCGGTCGATGGCGTCCTTCCTGGCGGCGTCGTCCAGACCCGTATCATCGATTTCCAGCACGAGATGCATGCCGCCCTGGAGGTCCAGACCCAGCTTGATCATCGAATCGACATACTTGTCCTTTTCCTCGACGGACAGCGTGTCGCGCGCTTCCTCCGACATGGTGTAATACTTGACCGTCGGTATCAACGTGTAGCCGGCCCAGAGGATAACGACGATGATGAACAGGTATTTCCATTTCTTCATAAGAAACCTCGATCGACAACCTGACTCTCAACCGGGATCGCGCCGGCCGAATGTCATCGCAACCACCGCATCGTTTGACGACCCACGGGTTCGCCGGCGTTTCCGCACAAACACGCTATTCCTCGTGGGTTGAAAAGGAAAGCTCTCTGGAATCGGGGTGAGAAGTCAAGTAAAGGGGAAATTATACAAGCTTCCCGCCGGCAGTCAACGGAAATCTCTTTATTCTAACGGTCTAGCGCCTCCCTATTTGCTGAAGCATGTCACGCACCGCCTGCTCCAGGCCCACGAACAGCGCCCGTGCGATTACCGCGTGGCCGATGTTGAGCTCTTCCACTTCGGGAATACGGACGATTGCCGAGACGTTGTGGTAGTTGAGCCCGTGGCCCGCATGGACCGCCATTCCCAGATGCCGGGTGGCCGCCGCCGCGTCCTGGATTTTCTGCAGCTCGCGCGGGCGCGCAGCGGTCCTCGCGTCGGCGTAGGGACCCGTGTGAATCTCCACCGCGTCGAACTGCATGTGGGCGGCGCGCTTGATCTGGTCGAGGTCCGCGTCGAGAAAGGCGCATACTTTCATCCCGGCCTCCTTGAGGATCGCAATGACGTCTTCCACCGCGGGGCCGGTGTTCGCCAGGTCGAGCCCCCCCTCCGTGGTCACCTCTTCACGCTTCTCCGGCACCAGGGTCACGGAGTCGGGGTGCAGCGCCAGGGCGATTTCCTGCATCTCCGCCGTCGCCGCCATTTCCAGGTTCATCGCCGTTTTGACCACTTCCCGGATCAGCCGCGCGTCCCGGTTCTGAATGTGCCTGCGGTCTTCACGCAGGTGGATCGTTACCTGGTCGGCGCCACCCATTTCTGCGGCGGCGGCCGCGCTCACCGGGTCCGGCTCGTAGGTCTTGCGCGCCTCGCGCACCGTGGCTACGTGGTCTACGTTGATACCTAATCGAACCATCACCGCCCCTCCTTTTCGAAATACTGAACTCATCGCATACCCCCTCGGTCCCGGTACCGGCTCACGGGCAAGAGACGCGGCTCACGTCTCAGTCCACGAGGTCGGAGAGAAAAACGAACTCGATCCCGGAGTCCTTCAGGACCTCGAGGTTTCTTTTCAACACCTCGAAGGTCCACGACCGCGGGTGCCCGATTGCTATGGCGCTTCCGTGCTCGCGCGCCGTCTCCAGCAGACGCAGCAGCCGGCCCTCGATAACGAGAACGTCTTCGGTGTCCGCGTCCAGAAAGCTGGTGTTCCGCGCCGCCGGCACCCCCATGTCCCTGGCCGTATTATACGCGATGGATTTGCCCGAAGTCAAAGAGTCGAGAAAAAAGAGTCTGTGGCTCCTGACGACGGCGAGGACGCTCTGCATGACCCGCCGGTCCTGGGTGGCCAGCGACCCCATGTGGTTGTTCACCCCGACCACACCCGGGCTCTCCGCCAGGTAACGGGCGACAAGCGCGCGTATGTCACCGTCGCTCATGGTGACGAGCACGGCGGCCACGTCGGAGGCCGGCCCTTCCTCCGCCTCCATGGGCAGGTGGAGGATGACCTGTTTGCCGTTGGCCCGCGCGCGCGCGATCGCGTACCCGCTGTGTGGCAGCGCCGGGATAACCGAAATCGTAATCGGCAGGTCGAACGTGAAGAAGGATTCCACCAGCTCGGATTTTGAATACCCGAAATCATCGAACACCAGGGCGATCCTGGGTGCGCCCGCCCGCCCAGGCGTGCTGCGGGCGGTGGCCGGCGCCCGGCCCGCGGATCCGGAACCGCTCGCCCCGCCTGCCGCCCCACCGGCCCGCGCCGGCCGCTTCTCGATGACGATCTTGTGGGTCGTGTAGCGGCGGCTGCCGATGTCGAAGACAAGGGCCGGTGGCTCCCGTTTCGAGCTCGGCTGCCGCTCGATGCCGGAGCGCACGGTGCCTCCCGCGCGCCGTACGGCCCGCGTAATTTCGAGGTTGATATCGATGAAATTGCAGGGTGGCTCGCACGCCACCCACCAGTCGTAATAAATAAACCGCTCGTCACCGACCGTGCGGACCCCGCGGCTCTCCTCGAGCCCCCGGATGAGTCCCGCTTCGACGAGGACCCCGCGCAGGCCGTCGTCCAGTGCCTGCTGAACCTGGCCGTAATAGCCGACGACACCGGCGTCCATGAGCAGCGCTTTACCCCGGGTGGTTTGCAAGAGCTTGACGCCGGCGATACCCCCGGCGACCAGAAG
>JAZGDW010000217.1:0-4972 GCA_036478295.1 Candidatus Krumholzibacteriia bacterium | reverse complement strand
CTGCGCTCGGCCGGGCGCCCGTTCGCTGCCACCCCCGCTGGCCGTGTGTAGCCGAGCGACGTGGAGCGTGGGCCGATTGAGGACATCTCTCCCGCCACGCTTTCCACTGAGCCCGATGTCTTTCGATCTTTGATCCGTCAGCTTTGATGCGCAAATTGCTTCTCATACTCGTTCTTCTTGTTTTGCCGCTGCCCAGCAGCGGCAGTTCTTTTTTGGAAACCTTTCGTGCCCGCACCCCCGTACTCCCGAAAAACGAGATCCGTGCCGCCTGGGTGGTGAGGCACACGCTGAACTCCCAGGTAGAGATCGACCGCGCCATAGACTACGCCATCCGGGCACGGTTTCAGTTGCTGTTCGTGCAGGTGCGTGGGCGTGCGGACGCATACTACCGATCCGATCTCGAGCCGGCGGCCTCGTCGCTGGAACTACCGCCCGAGTCCTTCGACCCGCTCTCCTATGTGCTCGCCCGCGCGCACGAGGCGGACATTGCCGTGCACGCGTGGATCAACGTGTGCTACGTGTGGTCGGACACCGAGAGCAACCCACCGCCAGACCATATTGTCAGGCGCCATCCCGAGTGGCTCATGGCCGATGAGAACGGCGTACGGATGGATCGGAGATCCGTCCGGGAATGGAAACGGCGGGGGCTCGAGGGCTACTACGTCTCACCGGGAAACCCCGCGGTTCGGGAGCATACCGCTGCCGTCGTCAAGGACATCGTTTCGCGCTACAAGGTCGACGGGATCCACCTGGACTACGTGCGCTACCCGAGTGCGGCGTTTGACTTCAGTGCGAGCCAGCGGACCGAATTCAAACTTCGCTACGGAATCGATCCGTTGGCGTTGGTCAAAGGAGGCGGCGACGCGGACTTGCTCGATGAAGACGGGGTCGCGCTACTGGACAGCTTGAGAAGCGAGTGGCAGGTGGCGCAGCTGGACAGCCTGGTGCGGATGGTACGGCGGGCCGCAGGAAAACTGCCGCTCTCCGCCGCCGTCATTCCCGACTTCACGCATGCGCGTGCCGACAAGGGACAGGACTGGCCAGCCTGGGTTCAGCGTGGCGACGTGGATTTCGTGGTTCCGATGGCGTATTCGTACGAGCCCGCTGAGCTCGTGGCTCGCGTGCGGACCATCAAGCGAACCATCGGGGCCGAGCGTTTTCTCGTCGGTTTACCCGTCTTCGACAACCGCGCTCGTTACCTGGGGTACTCGGTCTCACTCCTCCGGCGGGACGGTATCCTCGGCTATTCTCTCTTTTCCTATAACGCCCTGGAAAAAGATCCGTTCTCCCTGCAGTTCCTCCAGCGGGTTTTCCTCGACCCGGCCCAGGAATAACCCAAAAAAAAGTGCCCCGGGCCCTTGACAAGCGGTCTCTATTATCATATTATTGTGATAATCAATTATTTCAAATCATGTGTTTATAATAGGTTACATAACATAAGGTGCCATTATGGAGATTTTGAGAGAGATTTTGACCGTGGTAGGCGTGATCGCCCTCTACCTCGTGATCCGGGTTTGGGTGTTTCCCAAGCTTGGCGTTCGTGGGTGAGGACCGACTTCATGCGACCTGGAGGGTCGCAAGCAATCGGACCCGAACAAGCCGGATATCGTTCATTATGAATAACGCGTCCAGAGACACGTTCGACAGGGCCGCGCGTGTGCTGAAAGCACTGTCTCACCGGCTTCGCCTGGAACTGGTGTGTGGGCTTCGCAATCAGCCGTGTACGCAGACCTTTATCGCCGCCAAGCTTGGCCTGCCGCAATCGACGATTGCCCAGCATCTGAAGGTGCTCAGGTCGGAAGGCCTGGTCAAGGAAGAGCGGCGTGGAGTCGAAGTGGTGTTTTCACTCGCCGACCCCGCGTTGGCCCACATTATAGATACGTTGTGTGAGAAGGGTGACGCGGCGCTGCCCAAGTGCCACTCCTGGGATGAGATCGCTTCGATGGAACGTGCGAGCCGTGTGTCGGGACAGTTCTAAGGGAGCTTCAACCAACAGAATATGAAGGAAGTCTGAATTGTCGCTGTACGAATACCAGTGTATCGAGTGCGAAGAGATTTTCTACGAGCTCAGGAAGGCGGACGAGCGTGAGGAACCCATCGAGTGCCCCGACTGCGGCGGCGCGGGGCATGTGCTAATCAGCCAGGTGGCGCCCGCCACGGGGACGGACGGGCCCGGATCGGGCGGCGGCTGTTCGGGTGGTACCTGAGGCATCACCTAACGAAGCGGCGTGCCCGCTTCATCTTCTCGACACAGTGCTCCGCTACTTCGTCCATCACGATGGTTCCGTCAACAATCCAGCCGCCCACCGCTCAGCGACTGCGCGCTACGACGTCTTCACGTGTCGCTCGGCCATGTAGTTGGGTTTGATGTCGACAGGAATGTTCTCTAGCTTCTTTAGCATGCGTTCCACGTCGGGCCCCATCTGACCGTACTTGTCGTGAAACGCCTTTGCCGCCTCGTAATCCCCGAGCGCCTGGATCATCAGCAGCCGATTCGACAGCGTCTCGACGGCATCCGGCATCTTGTCGATATTTACGTGGAAACGGTTGTTCTTCTTGTCGAAAGTAATCGCTCCCTGTTCCCGCATGAAATTGAACTCGATCATGTTGGCCTTGCCGTGCGCGGAGGAGGCGCCAAAACGAATCGCTCTAAAAAAGCCGGGCAGGAACGCAATGTACCCTTTGACATCCGTACCCTTTTCAAAAAAGCCCTCCTTCATAAGCACCTTCTTGCAATACAAACCCACAACGTCGGCCTTGGCCTCTTCGAGCGGCGGATAGAGCTCCTTTAGCTCGCGGCTCACCGTGGTCTCGGTGCCGTCTTCGCGCAGGAGCTTGCCCGGTCCGAGCCCGTGCGCCATCTCGTGCATCAGGACGTTCGTGAAGTACGCGTCGAACTCCAGCTCACCCGCCTGGCGCGAATCGAGCAACTCCCTGGCGATTGGCACCAGGATCTTGTCGAACTTCGCGTGCGAGATGTTCTTCAGCATGACCTTCTTGCTGCCCTTGATCTCGCGCACCGTCTCGTCGTTGGGCAGGTTGTAGGCCAGTGTCTGCACGCCGGCCTTGGTGTCACCGCCCGCGTAGACGAGGTCGACGACCGCGATCGGGGACTCGCTGCCGCGATTCGGGTTCTTGTGCTCATCGGGGATGGGCAGGCTGTTTTCGAGGGTCTGCAGGTGGCGCTTGATGCCCTCTAGTTTGCGGCTGTCCTCGGGATTGCGGATCGCGATAAACGCCTCGAAAGCGGCCTTGTAACTGTTCAATCCGTCCTCGTACACCTCGTACGGGCCAATGGTCACGTCGATAACGTTGTCCACCACGTCCATCCAGTCCATGTCGCTCTGCACATAATCGTTGGATGAAAACGCATCCGCACGGCTTCTTAGGAATTTCGCCAGCGTCGTATAATCACGGTCAGCCGCGATTTTCGAGCGGTTCTCGGGATTGGTGAGAATGTCGGCGGTTTCGTGCAGCAGCGCCGCCGCCTGCTGAAGAAGATCGCGATATTCCGATGAATAGGGAACCGCCGTGAGCTCGCCGTCCTTGCGGCGGATTGTCGTAAAGAACCCGCGAAAGGATTCCTCTTCTTCGGGGTGATCTTCCCAGTAGGCTTCGAACTCTTCCTTGGTCAGGTCCTCCGGGTAGTAGTTCGCGCCCTTGGGTTTCGCCATGTCACCCATATACGGTGAGTCCTCGTCCAGGCGGTCCCACGGACCGAAGTTGATGTTGAAGAAATATTCGAGGTCCTCCAGCAGCTTCTGATTCTTCGCCGCCTCCGAGGACGGTTTGTTGTGGGCTTCCTCCATGGCTCTTGCGAGGTTTTCCCGCATGGCCACGTTGCCCGACCAGACCTGCCGGAGAAAAATCTCGTCCATGACGCCCGCCGCCTCCACCAGTCTCGATAGCGCCCTTTTCTCCGGCTCGGAGAGGATCGACTCATCGTAGGAGACGGTCACCTGTGCGTACTTTTCGATCCGCTCCTTCAGATTCTTATGTGCGATCGGTTTGGGAAGCGCCGACATCGCGTCGCCACTGGCCGGACTGCTGTCGCTGCCGCCACAGGACAGCAACAGTGGAAAGGCCAGAGCCAGAGTGGTCGTTGTAAGCAGATTATGCCTGAGAGTTTTCACGGAGAACTCCTTTGGAATGGTAGTCGGTGGATTGTCCTTCAATGCATGCGTTTATGGGGGTGTGTGTTTATTGGCCGCAATATTATCCGTTATGGGAAAGGCAAAGTAAAGGGATGAATCCCCTGGTGGCGGGCAGTCGGCGTGTGGTTGTCACAGGACTGGCTCATCGCTAAACCTGTTGGGATAAATAGGGTTCGGGTGTTGACAAAGCAGCCGTCACGGGTTATCATTCGGCCGCGGATTCGCGAATACCCCGGTTGTAGGCGTGGATTCCTATCACAGATTTTGGAGCGCAAATTCAGGCTCCTCGGTAGCTCAATGGTAGAGCATGCGGCTGTTAACCGCAGGGTTGTAGGTTCAAGTCCTACCCGGGGAGCCAATTCAGTCGATCCACTGCACCAAGCCCGTCCTGGTTGACTGTAACCGCGGATTCGACGCTATCGCTGGAAAATGGCCTCGTATGCAAGGCCAACCTGATTTCCGTAGGCGCAAAAACCATCTTGTGGATGAATAGGCGCATCAGTTCCTTCCGCTCCTCGGGCGTCGCTTGGTTCCAGATTTCCCCGAAGAGCCCGAGGCCCTCTTGAACAGCCTTGGCGTTGATGGATCGGTTGGCGATCTCCTTCGCCTCAAGGTTGATCTGCTCCAGCTCCTCCTCGATTTGACGCTTCTGGACCTCCAGCCGTTCCAGCTCCTGGGCCAGAGCGTGCGACGCGCGGCCCTGGGCCACGAATCGGACGATGCTCTTTATCTCCTGCTCGATGGGGGCCAGGGCTCGCCTTTGCAGTTCCCGGCGCTCCGCGATGACGGCCAATTCTGTCTCCGACGACAGTTCTGCC
>JAZGDW010000216.1:0-7698 GCA_036478295.1 Candidatus Krumholzibacteriia bacterium | reverse complement strand
GAGCAAACGACTGATGGTCATTGGCCTCGACTGCGTGACCCCCCAGCTTCTCTACAGCAACTGGCTGGACGACATGCCGACCGTTAAGCGTCTCATGGGTGATGGCCTCTACGGCAACCTGGTCTCCACGGTCCCGCCCATCACCGTGCCGGCATGGATGTCCATGATGACCTCGCAGGATCCCGGTATGCTGGGCTGCTACGGTTTTCGCAACCGCAAGTCCTACGCGTACGATGACCTCTACATCACCAACTCCAAGTACATCGACGCGAAGACGGTGTGGAATCACCTGTCCCGCAACCGCCTGCGCTCGCTCATTCTGGGCGTGCCGCTGACCTACCCGCCCAAAGCGCTGAACGGCATTTTGGTCTCGAGCTTTCTCACGCCGGGAAAGGATGTCGACTTCACCTATCCTGCCGACTACAAGGCGACGCTGGATAAGGCGGCCGACGGCGACTACATAATAGACGTCAAAGATTTTCGTACCTCAGAGAAAGACCGTCTGCTCGGGCAGATCTACACCATGACCGAGCGGCGCTTCAAGGCGTTTCGCCACATGGTCACCACCGAGGACTGGGACTTCGCCATGATGGTCGAGATGGGACCCGATCGCCTGCACCACGCGTTTTGGCGCTACGGCGATCCCGAGCACCGGCTCTACGAAAAGGACAACCCCTACGCAACCGCCCTGCGCGACTACTACGTGTACATGGACAAGGAAGTCGGCCGCACGCTCGACGCGGTACCGGATGACACGTCGGTCATCGTGGTGTCCGACCACGGCGCCAAGGGCATGCATGGCGGCATTTGTATCAACGAATGGCTCATCCGGGAGGACCTTCTCACGGTCAAGAAATACCCGGAGCGGCAGAAGAGTCTCCGCACCAACAACATCGATTGGTCCAAGACCAAGGTGTGGGGCGAGGGCGGCTATTACGCGCGTATCTTCATGAACGTCGAAGGACGCGAGCCGCAGGGCACCATCCCCGCCGCCGAGTACGAGTCGTTCCGCCGCGAGCTCAAAGAAAAGATCGAGGCCATCCCCGATGAGAAAGGCAACCCCATCGGGACCCGGGTATTTCTACCCGAAGAGCTGTACCGCGAATGCAAGAACATCGCGCCCGACCTCATCGTCTATCTTGGCGATCTCAACTGGCGCAGCGCCGGCACCATCGGCCACGACTCGATTCATATATTCGAGAACGACACGGGGCCCGATGACGCCAACCACGCGCAAGAAGGGATTTTCATCTGGCACAACCGGGGCAAGCCGGGGAGCGGCCCTGACCAGAAGGTGTCCATATACGACGTCGCTCCCTCGATACTCGACTTCTACTCGATACCGATTCCCGAAGAAATGATCGGGAAATCACTGTAAACCCGTAGCAAGGAGACAGCATGAAAGGTTTCACACTGTGGTTTACCGGACTTCCCTGTTCAGGCAAGTCGACGCTGGCAAGAAAAGTAGAGGAAGTGCTGCTCGAGCGCGGCGTTAACGTCGAAGTGCTGGACGGCGACGAAGTGCGCGAGAACTTGAGCAAGGGGCTCACGTTCTCCAAGGAGGACCGTGACATTAATATTCGCCGTATCGGGTACGTGTGCAAACTGCTCGCGCGCAACGGCGCCGTCGCCATCGGCGCGGCCATCTCGCCCTACAAGGCGATCCGCGACGAGATCCGCGCGCAGCACGACCGCTTCATCGAAGTCTATGTCAAGGCGCCGATCGACGTGTTGACCGAGCGCGACGTCAAGGGCATGTACAAGAAGGCGCTCGCCGGCGAGATAAAGAACTTCACCGGCGTCTCGGACCCGTACGAAGCGCCGGAAAATCCGGAGATCCTGGTCGAGACAGACAAGGAAGACGTGGACGAGAGCCTGCAGAAAATTATCCGCACGCTCGAGCTCATGAACTACGTCCCGGGCGCCGACGCCGAGAGCGAGTATTCGGACGAGGAAGAAGAGAAGATCAAGTCCCGTCTCAAGGACCTGGGGTACATCTAACCGGGGTATCACACAAGAGAAATGGCGTTCAAGCTGTTCAAACGCAAGGGCAAGCGTGCCTGCGTCATCGGGCTCGACGGCGTGCCGCACTCGCTGCTCACCGATCTCATGCAGCGCGGCGCGATGCCGCACACCCGTGACATCATGTCGCAGGGCGTCCTGCGTTCGATGACGGTGACGCTGCCCGAGATATCGTCGGTCAGCTGGTCGACCTTCATGACGGGCAAGAATCCCGGCGAACACGGGATTTTCGGCTTCACGGACTTCAAGGCGGGTAGCTATAACCTGCGTTTCCCGTCCTTTCGCGACCTGCAAACCGAGACCATATGGGATCGTCTGGGCCGTTCCGGGTTAAAAAGCATTGTCATCAATCAGCCGTCCACGTACCCGGCACGCGAGATCCCCGGGGTACTCATCTCGGGATTCGTCGCCATCGACATCGACAAGGCCCTGTACCCGCGTAAATACCTGCCCTCCCTGGCTCGCGCGCACTACCAGGTGGACATCGACGCCGGAGAGTGCCGGGACAACCCACGCAAGCTCTTTCGTGACCTGGCGGCGCTTCTCGAGTGCCGGCGGGCGATCCTCGACGAGCTGTGGCAGAAGGAAAACTGGAACTTGATGGAAGCCATCGTCACCGGCACCGACCGCCTGCACCATTTCATGTGGGACGCGTGGGAGGACCCGACGCACGAGTATCACGAGGATTTTCTGGACTACTACCGCCGTGTCGACGAGTTCGTCGGTCACGTATACTCCAAATTCGTTCGCGACGGCGGCAGTGATAACTTCTTCCTGCTCTCTGACCACGGCTTCTGTGGCACGCGGAACGAGGTATACGTGAACACGCTTCTCGAACAACATGGCTTCTTGAAGCTGAAAGACGGCAGCGACGGCAGCCTGGAGACGGTTACCGACGGATCGAAGGCGTTCGCGCTCGACCCCGCGCGCATTTATATCCACCGCAAGGAACGTTTCCCCAAGGGCTCGGTGGAGGACGCCGACGTGGCGGCGATCAAGAAGGATATCACGGACATGTTCCAAGCGGTACAGCATGAAGGCCAGGGGATCGTGCGCCGCGTGTTCGACGGGGACGAGGTCTACTCGGGACCGCACGCCCGCCGCGGCCCCGACCTGCTGCTCATTCCACGCAACGGCTTGGACCTCAAGGGCCGCGTGGGCTCGACCGAAATCGTCGGTGAGCGGCGCCTGCAGGGCATGCACACCTGGGACGACGCGTTCTTCTATTCGCGCCGAAGCGACCTCCTCTCAGCCAGCGAGGAGTTCACGATCGTGGACGTGCCGCACAAGATTATGAGGAGCCTCGATGTCGACGCGTAGCGCGCGAGCCTTGATGCACACTTCGCCCGGACGCGTTTTGGCGGTGGAGCGATGGGATTCTGCCAACCCGGCGCCCGCATCAAGGCTCGCGCTCACCGTCGTCGTCATAGCGCTGCTTACACCGGCGGCCGCCCACGCATACGTCGGACCCGGAGCTGGCTTCGCGCTGGTCTCTTCGTTTCTCACCTTTGTGATTGCGTTTTTTACCGCGTTCTTCGCGCTCTTTACCTACCCGATACGGATGATGTGGCGGTCGATGCGCAACAAAAAGCCCGAGGGCCACGCGCGCGTCAAGAAAGTCATCATGCTGGGGCTGGACGGTCTCGATCCACTGATCACCGAGAAGCTGATGGCGGCCGGCGACCTGCCCAATTTCGTCAAATTGAAAGAGCGTGGCACCTACCGGCATCTCGCTACCTCCAACCCCGCCATGTCACCGGTGGCGTGGTCTTCGTTTGCGACGGGGTCGGATGCCTCGTACCACGGTATTTTCGACTTCTTGACACGAGACCGCGGCACCTACCTACCCAAGCTGTCGTCGAGCAACGTGTACGGCGGGTCGACATTCTTTAAGCTGGGGCCGTTTCGCATTCCGCGGTCGAAGGGTGGCGTGCGGTTCCTGCGCAAGAGCGTGAGCTTCTGGAAAATCATGAGCGACTACGGCATCTTCAGCACCGTGCTGCGGGTGCCCATTACGTTTCCGCCCGAGAAGATAAACGGCATCGTGCTCGCGGGGATGGATGTGCCGGACCTTCGCGGCACCATGGGGACGTTTACCTATTTCACCCAATCCCCCGCCGCGGACAAGATCGGCGGCATGGTCATCAAGCTGCCTCCGGGTAGCAGCAACGACCCGATACGGAGCGCCCTGCCCGGTCCTGCGAGTCCGCTGAACGGCAAGCCCATTGCGCTCGAGGTAGAAGTTCATCGCAACGGAAGTACCGCGCACGTCCGCGTCGGCGATCAGGAATTCGATTTGAAGGAAAGGGAGTATTCGCCGTGGGTGCGACTGACGTTCAAGGCGGCTATCAACATCAAGATGACGGGTATCGCCCGTTTCTATATCACGCAGATGAACGGGGACTTCGGTATGTACGTCACCCCGATCCACATCGACCCCAACAAGCCGGTGATGCCGGTGTCGTCACCGGCGGTGTACTCGGCGTACCTGGCCAAGCTCATCGGACCGTACGCGACCCTGGGGCTGGCCGAGGACACGTGGGCGGTAAACGAGCGCGTGCTCGACGAGGACGGATTTCTCAAACAGGCATACCTCTATTATGAGGAACGCCGCACGATGTGGTTTCATGCGTTGAAAAAACTCCGCAAGGGCATGGTGTGCTGTGTCTTCGATTTGAGCGACCGCCTGCAACACATCTGCTTTCGCTATCTCGATGACAATCACCCCGCCAACGAAGGCAAGGATACAACGCAGTACAAGGACGCCCTCTACGATATGTACCGCGAGATGGACAAGCTGCTCGGCGAGACCCTTCGCTACGAAGACAAGGACACCGCGGTGTTCGTACTCTCCGACCACGGGTTCAAGACATTCCAGCGTGGTGTCGACCTGAACACCTGGCTCTTGCAAAGCGGCTACCTCACCGTGAAAGACGGGCAGGCCTCCGGCAATGGGGGCGATGGTTCCGGGTATGGTCTCGGCGGCGGCGAGTACCTGAGCGCCGTCGACTGGTCCCGGACGCGCGCGTTTGCCGTGGGGCTCGGTGGGATCTATTTGAATGTGAAGGGCCGCGAGCGGCACGGCATTGTCGATCGCTCGGAGGCCGATGCGCTGAAGAAAGAGATTTTGCAAAAGCTGCTCGCGCTCGAGGACCCCAAGAACGGCGCATCGGCGGTCAGCGGTATGACCGATGTCGCCCGCGACTTCAAGGGGCCCTACCGCAACGACGGTCCCGACCTCATGGTGGGCTTCGCCGAAGGCTACCGCGTGTCATGGGACTGCGCGCGCGGCGTGGTGACGGGTGAGGTGTTCGAAGATAACGTCAAGAGTTGGAGCGGTGACCACTGTATGGACCCGCACGTCGTGCCCGGCATCCTCTTTAGCAACCTCGAGATCGCAAACGAAAAACCCCATCTCATGGACTTGGCGCCGACGGTGCTCGATCTCTTCGGCATCCGGGCGCCGGCGCACATGGTGGGCAAAAGCCTGGTGACAAAATGAACGGTTTTCATCGTATGAGACGCATGAGTCGCTGCGCGCTGGTTGGATTGGGGCTCGTGGCCTGGATGTCTGCGGCGGCGCCGCCATGGTTGACCTGCACTCTGAGTCCCAGACTGGGACTCGCAAGCTGGGCGGTGTCCGAGGCGAGAGCCGCCTCGCCTGCCGCGGCGTCTGCGCCCACGGCCGCGTCCGAGGCCAAGGCCTCCCCGAACGTCGTGGTATTGGGCATCGACGGCATGGACCCAAGGCTCTTAACTCAGTTTGTGGCAAAGGGTCGCATGCCGAACTTCGAGCGTTTTATGACCGAGGGATCCTTTTCCAACCTCCGTACGAGCATTCCGCCCCAGAGCCCGGTGGCGTGGTCAAATTTCATTACCGGCATGGATCCCGGCGGTCACGGCATCTTCGATTTTATCCACCAGGACCGGAGCAACTACATGCCGACCTTCTCCACTGCCCTCGTACAGGAGCCCGAGAAGACGCTTCGCCTCGGTAAATGGGTGATTCCCCTGTCAAAGGGCGGCGTGCGCCTCCTGCGCAAGGGGCGGGCGTTCTGGCAGCTTCTCGACGAGGGCAGGGTCCCCTATCTCGTATTTCGCATCCCGGCCAACTTTCCGCCGGTGGAGAGCGAGGGCGTGAGCGTCGCCGGCATGGGGACGCCGGACCTTCTCGGGAGCTACGGCACCTTTTCTTTTTATACGGACGACCCGACCCTCATGTCGGACGACATCTCCGGCGGCGTCATCTATCCCGTTGAGGCGCGCGCGCAGAAGATTGTGGCTGCTTTTCACGGCCCTGAAAACTCGATGCTCGCCGCGCGGCCCACGCTCGAGCGTGAGTTCGTGGTACACCTCGACAGCGAGCACAAGAACGCGCTCTTTACCATCGGCGACCACAAGCTCATCCTGCAGGAAGGCGAGTGGAGCGAGTGGTTCAAGGTGGAATTCAACGTACTGGGCCCCTTCAGCAAGGTCTCGGGTATCACGCGGCTCTATCTCAAGTCGGTGGCGCCGTATTTCCAGCTCTACGCCACACCGATCAATATCAATCCGGCGCACCCGGCGCTGCCCATCGCGAGCGACGGGGACTTCTCGAAGTCGCTCTACAAGAAGATTGGCTACTACTATACGCAGGGGATGCCCGAAGACACCAAGGCATTGGAGTGGGACATCTTTACCGACGCCGAGTTCATCACGCAATCCAACCTCGTCTTCGAGGAGCGCCTGCGTATGCTGGACGTCGTGCTCGATGAATACGACGGCGGTTTCTTGTTTTTCTACTTTTCATCCATCGACCAGGTGTGCCACATGCTATGGAAGAACATGGATCCCAAGCACCCCGGTTACACCGAGGAGCGCGGGCGCCACGGCGATCACATCGAACATCTCTACGCGCGGATGGATAGTGTGCTTGGTGTCGTGCAGGCGCGCATTCCCGACGGCAGTACACTGATCGTCATGAGCGACCACGGTTTTGCGCCCTATTACAAGAAGTTCAATCTCAATACGTGGCTTTACGAGAACGGTTATCTCGAGCTGCAGCGGCCCGAGGAGATCGGACAGCATCCATTGTTCGGGAATGTCTTCTGGCGGCGCACCCGGGCGTTCGGCCTCGGCATCAACGGTCTTTACGCAAACCTCCGTGGTCGCGAGGCCAAAGGCATCGTCCGCCCCGAAAATTACGACGAGGTTCTGGACGAGATTACCGAGAAGCTGCTCGCCTACCGTGACCCGGAGACCGGTGAACAACCGGTGCGCCGCGTGTACCGCGCATCGGAGGTATACCACGGGGTTTTCGCGGCGGACGGTCCGGATCTCGTCATCGGTTACGACCGCGGTTACCGCGGCAGCGATCGCACCGCCATCGGCAACCTTTCCGAGACGGTGATCACGCCCAATCTCGATAAGTGGAGCGGTAGTCACTGCATGGCGTCGGAAGTCGTACCCGGGATCCTGCTTGCCAACCGGTCGCTCGAAATAAGCGACCCGTCGCTGACCGATCTTGCCATCACCATACTCGACCTGTACGGTGTATCGCCGCCCGAGGTTATGAAGGGCCGCGTGCTCTTTCATCATTGACGGACACAGAAAGGAGCCGTGAATGTTCGGCCCAAAAATAAAACTGGATAAGGAACTCCTGGAGCGTGTCAAGAAGGTCGCCAAACTCAGCGGCTA
>JAZGDW010000215.1:0-5256 GCA_036478295.1 Candidatus Krumholzibacteriia bacterium | reverse complement strand
ATGTTCTCGTGGACCAGACGATGGTGAACGACTTCCGTCCGTTCGGTCCCACAATGGCCAAGCTGAGCGTAAGATCAAAGACCATCGAGCGCGACGACGGAACCGAAGTTCAACTGCCAACGGCCATCGACAAAAAGTATCGGCGCATTGACACCTCCTACGAGATCTACCTCGCGCTCTATCAGGCCGTCACCGGCCCGGAGGATCGCCAGAAGCTCTACCGCGAGCTATCGCCCGACTTCTTCGACCTTATCGTGATCGACGAGTGCCACCGAGGCAGCGCCGTGGAGGATTCCGCCTGGCGGGAGATTCTAGATTATTTTTCCGACGCCACCCAGATAGGCCTCACCGCCACACCGAAGGAAACGGAATACGCCTCCAACATCCACTACTTCGGCGACCCGGTTTATTCTTACTCGCTCAAGGAAGGTATCCGCGATGGATTCCTCGCGCCTTACAAAGTTATAAAGGTCCACCTCGATGTTGATGTCGAAGGTTACCGCCCCGCACAGGGTGAGATAGACAAATACGGCTACGAGATCGAGGACCGCATCTACAACCAGAAGGACTTCGACCGGAATCTCGTGATCGACGAGCGCACCAAGCGTGTCGCTAACAAAGTGAGCGAGTTTCTGAAAGAAAGCGGCGACCGCTTCCAGAAGACCATAGTCTTCTGCGTCGATACGGAACACGCCTTCTTGATGCGGCAGGCCCTCATCAACGAAAACCGCGATCTGGTCCAACAGAACGAGCGCTACGCCATGCGCATCACCGGCGATGATCCCGAGGGCTGCGCTCAGATCGGCAACTTCATCGACCCGGAAGCGAAATACCCGGTGATCGTCACCACCTCGCGCTTGCTCTCCACCGGCGTCGATGCCCAGACCTGCCGCCTGATCGTCCTCGACCGCGAAGTGGGTTCGATGACCGAGTTCAAGCAGATCGTTGGTCGTGGCACCCGTATCCACGAAGACACGAAAAAGTACTACTTTACCCTGATCGACTTTCGAAAGGCGACGAACCACTTCGCTGATCCCGATTTCGACGGCGAGCCGGTGCAGATCTACGAACCGGGCGAGGACGATCCGGTGACCCCGCCGGACGATGTGCTGCCTCCGGACGATGGAGAAGATCCCATCCCGCCGGAACCCGGCGATGAAGAAGAAGTCGTCGTCTATCCCGAACCGCCGGACATCACTATTTGTGGCGTCGCGGAAAGGCCGGCGAAATACTACATTCGCGGCAAAGAGGTCAGTGTCCTCGCGGAGCGGGTCGAATACCTCGACGAAAACGGCAAGCTGGTCACCGAAAGCCTGCGCGATTACTCGAAGAAGGAGCTGAAAAAGCGCTTTGCTAGTCTCGACGATTTCCTCAAACGCTGGAAAGGCGCCGCGCGCAAGCAGGCCATCATCGAAGAGCTTGAGAGCGAAGGCCTGCTGTTCGATCCGCTGGCCGATGAGGTAGGCAAGGATCTCGACCCCTTCGATTTGATCTGCCACGTCGCCTTTGACCAACCGCCACTCACCCGGCGCGAGCGGGCCGACAACGTCCGAAAGCGTGACGTATTTACAAAATACGGAGAGCATGCCCGCGCTGTGCTCGAAGCCCTGCTGCAGAAATACCAGGATGAAGGCGTTACCGGCCTTGATGATCCGCGCATCCTGAAGGTGTCGCCCTTCGATGCCATGGGCACGCCCATCGAACTTCTCAAAACCTTCGGCGGACGAGACGGCTTCGAGAAAGCCGTGCACCAACTTCAGTCGGCCCTCTACGAAAAGGTAGCCTGATCACTTATGTCTGTACGCACCACGGTTAAATCCATTCAAGACATCATGCGCCAGGATGTCGGCGTCGATGGTGACGCTCAACGCATCTCCCAGCTCTGCTGGATGTTCTTCCTCAAGATCATCGACGATCAGGATCAGGAGCTGGAACTGATGCAGGAAAGTTATCACTCGCCCGTACCGGAGAAATTTCAGTGGCGTGCCTGGGCCGCCGATCCTGAGGGAATGACCGGCGACGCTCTGCTCGCGTTCATCAACGACCAACTCTTCCCCGCGCTGAAAGAGCTGCCCGGCACAGCCAACAATGGCCGCCGCCGGGTAGTGCGTGAAGTATTCCAGGATGCCTATAACTACATGAAGTCCGGCCAGCTCATGCGCCAGGTAACTAACAAGATCAACGCCGTCGATTTCAACAACCTCGCCGAGCGCCAGCACTTCGGCGATATCTACGAACAGATCTTGAACGACCTGCAAAGCGCCGGCAACGCGGGCGAGTACTACACGCCGCGCGCGGTTACGGCGTTCATGGCGAATCGTCTCGATCCTCACCCTGGCGAAATCTTGTTCGATCCCGCCTGCGGCACCGGCGGGTTCCTAACCTGCGCCATCGCCCATATGCGCGAGCGCTACGTGAAAACCCCGGCCCATGAACAGAAGATGCAGCAGGCCCTGCGCGCCACCGAGAAAAAGCAGCTCCCGCATATGCTCTGTGTCACAAACATGCTGCTCCATGGCGTCGACGATCCGTCTTTCGTCCGTCATGACAACACGCTCGCGCGCCCCTACATCAGTTACACCCAGTCGGACCGCGTGGACATCGTTCTCACCAATCCGCCCTTCGGCGGACGCGAAGAGGACGGTATCGAGACCAACTTCCCCAAACATTTCCAGACACGGGAGACTGCCGACCTGTTTCTTGCTCTCATTGTCCGCCTACTTAAAACTGGCGGGCGCGCCGCCGTGGTTCTTCCCGACGGCACGCTCTTCGGCGAAGGCGTCAAGACGCGGCTCAAGGAACACTTGCTCGAGGAGTGTAATCTCCACACCATCATCCGTCTGCCCAACAGCGTCTTCAAACCTTACGCCTCCATCGGTACGAACCTGCTGTTTTTCGTGAAGGGCGAGCCGACAAAGGAGATATGGTTCTACGAACACCAAGTCATCGACGGACAGAAAGCCTACTCGATGACCAGGCCGATCCGATTTGAGTATCTTAAGCCTTGTATCGACTGGTGGGAGAAGCGCGAGGCAAACGAAGTTGCCTGGAAAGTCGGGATCGATGAGGTAAAGGCGCGCGGCTATAACCTGGACTTCAAAAATCCCCACACCGTCGCCGACGATCACGGCGACCCCGAGGAACTTCTGGCAAAGCTCGACGAAGCCGAAAAACAAACCGCTAGCTTACGCGACCAACTCAAGGCCATTCTGGAAGAGGCGCTGCTGCGATGAAGAAGGCCGCCACAAGGAACCCCATTTCGATTAGCCGCAGCCTCGGCCCGCTTATCGAGCAAGTCCGCACCCTTGTGCAGTCGGCCCGCCAGGCCGCTGCCACCAGCGTCAACACCCTGCAAGTAATAACCAATTTCGAGATCGGTCGCCGCATCGTGGAACACGAGCAGCAGGGCGCGGCACGGGCGAAATATGGGAAGGAATTGCTTAAAGAACTTTCCATGCGGCTGACCGAGGAGTTTCGAAACGGGTTCTCAGAGCGCAACCTGAGGAGCTTTCGGAGCTTTTATCGTACCTACCAGGAGCGCTCGCCTCAGATTTGGCAGAAGCCTTCTGCCAAATTAGCATTGGAGCCGAAAAGCCAGAAGCCTTCTGGCCAATCTGCTTTCACTCTCAGTTGGTCCCACTACGTCTTGCTCCTCACGATCAAAAATTCCGAAGAACGCTCCTTCTACGAAATCGAGGCCACGCAGTCCGGTTGGTCTCTCCCGGAACTCAAGCGTCAGTTAAATTCCGGCCTATACGAGCGTCTCGCGCTCAGCCGTAACAAGAAACAAGTCCGCCTGCTTGCAGAGAAGGGGCACACCGTCACTCAACCCTCCGACATGCTCAAAGACCCATATATCCTCGAATTCCTCGGCCTGGAGGAAAAGCCGGCGTACACCGAGACCGACCTCGAATCCGCTATCATCGGCAAGCTCCAGCATTTTCTCCTGGAACTCGGTAAAGGATTTCTCTTCGAAGCGCGTCAAAAGCGCTTCACCTTCGACGAAGATCACTTTTTCGTCGACCTCGTGTTCTATAACCGGCTGCTGCGCTGCTACGTGCTCGTGGACCTGAAGCTCGACAAGCTCACGCATCAGGACCTCGGCCAGATGCAAATGTATGTGAACTACTTCGACCGCTTCATCAAAACGCCCGGTGAAAATCCCACCATCGGCATCCTCCTGTGCAAGCGGAAGAAAACAGCCATCATCGAACTGACCTTGCCGAAGAACGCCAACATCTTCGCATCTCAATACCAGCTCTACCTGCCTTCCAAGGAAGACCTGAAACAGCGCCTCATCGAGTGGACTGCGGAGATCGGTGATGACTCCTGACCGTTTGCTCGACCACTTTGACCGCATCAGCGACGCGCCCGACGCCATGCCGCGACTGCGCCGTCTCATCCTCGTCCTCGCTGTGCGGGGAAAACTGGTCAAACAGGACCCCAATGACGAACCCGCGTCCAAACTGCTCAAGCGGATTCAAGCGGAGAAGGCGCGGTTGGTAAAGGAAAGGAAGATCAGGAAGCAGGAACCGACGCTGCTGGTTGAAATCGGGGATCAGCCGTTTGAATTGCCGACGAACTGGGAGTGGGCGCGCTTCGGTGGGATTGCAGATTTTTCTGCCGGTCGGACGCCATCTCGCCACGACTTCAGCTATTGGAATACGGGTGACTACCCTTGGGTCAGCATCGCCGACATGACCGACGGCGGTGTCGTTATCACCACAAAGGAGACGGTCAGCGAGAAGGCGAAAGACCATCTCTTTCATTCGGAGCCAGCACCCGTGGGCACGCTGATCATGAGCTTCAAGCTGACGATTGGAAAGATCTCGAGGCTCGGCGTTCCTGCATTCCATAACGAAGCGATCATTTCGATTCATCCGCATTTGGCAGCGATGGACGCCTACCTCTTTAAGGTGCTTCCGCGCATTTCACAGCAGGGCGATACGAAAGATGCAATCAAGGGGGCTACGCTAAATCGCGAGTCGATCACTAATCTTTTCCTTCCCCTCCCACCCCTCGCCGAACAACACCGCATCGTCGCCAAAGTCGATGAACTGATGGCGCTGTGTAATCGGCTGGAGGCGGCGCAGGCGGAGCGGGAGAGCCGGCGGGATCGTCTGGCGGCAGCGTCTCTGCATCGCCTGAACAATGGCGCGGATGCCGAGTCCTTCCGCGAGCACGCCCGCTTCCACTTCGGCCATCTCCTGCGTCTCACCACCCGCCCCGAACACATCCAGCAACTTCGCCAGACCA